>NZ_NHML01000017.1:0-237006 GCF_002165735.1 Rhodococcus sp. NCIMB 12038 | reverse complement strand
CCCCCCCCCCGCCCCCGGGGGGTTGGGTTTCNCCGCCCCCCGCCCCGCCGCCCGCCGGTACTTCAACGTCGACGCCGAATCCATCGTCGTCGCCGTCCTCTCCGCCCTCGCCGGCGAAGGCACCCTCGACCGCTCCAAGGCCGTCGAAGCCGCCACGAAGTACCGCATCGACGACGTCCGCGCCGCCGCCGTCTCCTACACGGATACCGGAAGCGCGTAACGCCGCCATCCTCACCCACCGCCGCCCGTGTGTCCGTCGGACAACACGGGCGGCGGTGCGCGTAGGTTCTTGACTATGGTCGAGCAGAGTCCGTTGGTCTCCCGCAGACGACAAACCCGGGATCCGTTGCCCGACGCACTGTTGCGTCGCGTCAAACAGTTCTCCGGGCGCCTCTCGACCGAGGCCGTCACGACGATGCAGGATCAGCTGCCGTTCTTCGACGACCTCGACGCCGCTCAGCGTTCCAACGTGCAGTTGCTGGTCCAGACCGCGGTCGTCAATTTCCTCGAATGGCTGAAGAACCCGGACAGTGACATCCGGTTCAGCCTGGACGCGTTCCAGGTGATTCCGCAGGATCTCGCACGCAGGCTCACCCTCAGCCAGACGGTGGACATGGTCCGGGTGGCGATGGAGTTCTTCGAGCAGTGGCTCCCGGCGCTCGCCCGCAACGACCAGCAACTGATCGCGCTCACCGAGGCCGTGCTCCGCTACGGCCGCGAACTGGGTTTCGCCGCAGCCTCCGTGTACGCCAGTGCCGCGGAGTCGCGCGGCGCCTGGGACACCCGGCTCGAGGCCCTCGTGGTCGACGCCGTGGTCCGCGGCGACACCGGGTCCGACATGTTGTCGCGGGCGGCGACGCTCAACTGGGACGCCACCGCCCCCGCCACCGTCATCGTCGGCACACCGCCCGAGGACGAACGGGTCTCCGTCGTCGGCACGGTCCACACCATCGCGCAGAGGCACGGCCGGGCGGCGCTCGCCGTCGTGCAGGGTTCGCGGCTCGTGATGGTCGTCAGCGGCGAGCTGCAGGAGGGGTCGGGGCACTCGAGCTTCATGACCGACCTGCTCGGCAAGTTCTCGGACGAGCCGGTGATCATCGGGCCGACCACGCCGACGCTCGGCGCGGCCCACTTCAGTGCCGTCGAGGCGCTCGCCGCAATGCAGGCGGTCGCCGGCTGGCGAGGCGCCCCCCGGCCCGTCCACGCCGCCGAGTTGCTACCCGAGCGGGCACTGCTCGGCGACAACGCCGCAGTCACCGCTCTCAACGACCATCTGGTCGCTCCGCTGGCGGCCGCCGGAGGTGTTCTCACCGACACTTTGGACGCGTACCTCGACTGTGGAGGTGCGGTTGAGACTTGTGCCCGGCAGCTGTTTGTTCATCCAAATACTGTGCGGTATCGACTGAAGAGAATCGCCGAAGTCACGGGACGCGATCCGACGAATCCGCGGGATGCGTATGTGCTCAGAGTGGCCGCCACCGTGGGTCGATTGACACATTCCCATAACGAACCCATATCACGTTTAACACCAGTCACACCCTTCCCATTCGGAGAAGCAGGGCTGTAACGAACGTCTGTCCAGATTCGATGCGAGGACCCCACGTGCAATTTTGTGGGAACCCAACAAATCCGCCGACAAAGGTTCATCCGCAACGACATCTCGCGGTACGCCGTCGACGGTGTTCTCTTGAAGAGTGATTTCGTTGCTCGCCCCGGGTCAGGGCTCTCAGACTCCCGGCATGCTCATCCCTTGGTTGGAGCTGCCGGGTTCTCATGACCGTGTCGCACTGTGGTCGAAGGCTGCCGGCCTCGACCTCGTCCGCCTCGGTACCACCGCGACCGCGGAGGAGATCACCGATACGTCGGTGACTCAGCCTCTCGTCGTGGCCGCCGCAATCCTCGCGTTCGAGGAACTCGACGCGCGTGGCCTGGTTCCCGCAGACACCATCGCGGCCGGGCACTCCGTCGGTGAACTCGCCGCGGCCGCTGTCGCCGGGGTCCTCTCCGCCGACGACGCCGTCGCACTCGCCGCCGTCCGCGGCGCGGAGATGGCCAAGGCGTGCGCACTCGAACCGACCGGCATGTCCGCGGTCCTCGGGGGCGACGAGGCCGAGGTGCTCGCCCGCCTCGACGAACTGGGCCTCGAACCGGCCAACCGCAACGCCGCGGGCCAGATCGTCGCGGCAGGTCTGCTGACGGCGCTCGAGGAACTCGCGGCCAACCCTCCGGAGAAGGCGCGGGTCCGTGCACTGCCCGTCGCGGGCGCATTCCACACCCGGTTCATGGCTCCCGCGCAGGAGGCCGTCACCGAGGCTGCGTCCAAGATCACACCGGGTGAACCCACCCGCACTCTGCTCTCCAACGCCGACGGCGCACCGGTCGCATCCGGAGCCGACGCACTGACTAAGCTGGCCGCGCAGGTAACCCGACCTGTGCGTTGGGACCTGTGTACCGCAAGCCTGCGGACCGCTCAGGTCTCGGCGATTGCGGAACTTCCACCAGCCGGAACCCTGGTCGGTATCGCCAAGCGTGAAATGCGCGGCACGCCGACTCTGGCACTCAAGACCCCGGGGGATATCTCCGCGCTAGCCGAACTGACAGAACTCGGCTAGTTTGCTGCGCGCACCTCGGTGCGTGCAGGGCCCGCAGGCGCGGCCGATGGGGACGTGCCTGCACAACTCCAGATACATCTACACCGAATCAGAAGGGAGCCACTCAGTGGCCGCCACCCAGGAAGACATCATCGCCGGACTCGCGGAGATCATCGAGGAGGTCACCGGTATTGAGCCGTCCGAGGTGACCATCGAAAAGTCTTTCGTCGACGACCTCGACATCGACTCCCTCTCCATGGTTGAGATCGCCGTCCAGACCGAGGACAAGTACGGCGTGAAGATCCCCGACGAGGATCTCGCCGGACTGCGCACCGTCGGTGACGCCGTGAACTACATCCAGAAGCTCGAAGCAGAAGGTGGCGCCGACGCGGAGGCCGTGAAGGCCAAGCTCGAAGCTGCCAAGAACGACGAGGAGTGAGCTCAGCCGTGACTTCCGCCTCGACCAACGGGAGACAGTTCCCCAACATCGTCGTCACCAGCCTCGCGGCTACGACGTCGATCGCTGGTGACGTGGATGCCACGTGGAAAGGCCTGTTGGCCGGCGAGAGCGGCATCGACACCATCCAGGAAGCGTTCGTCACGGAGAACGACCTTCCGGTGACGATCGGCGGCAAGCTGAAGGTGTCGCCCGACGAGTCGCTGTCCCGGGTCGAGATCCGCCGGATGAGCTTCGTCGAGCGGTTGGCGCTCGTCCTGGGCCGTCAGGTCTGGGAGAACGCCGGCAGCCCGGAGGTCGACAAGGACCGCCTCGGCGTCGTCATCGGCACCGGACTCGGCGGCGGCGAAGCTCTGATCGACGCCGTCGAGAAGATGAAGGCCGGTGGCTACCGCAAGGTGTCGCCGTTCGCCGTCCAGATGGTGATGCCCAACGGTCCGTCGGCCACCGTCGGACTCGAGCTGGGGGCCCGCGCCGGAGTGATCACTCCCGTGTCGGCCTGCTCCTCGGGTTCCGAGGCCATCGCCCATGCGTACCGCATGCTGGTGATGGGCGACGCCGACATCATCGTCGCCGGTGGCGTGGAGGGTTACCTCGACGCCGTGCCGATCGCGAGCTTCGCGATGATGCGTGCGCTGAGCACCCGCAACGACGATCCGAAGGCGGCTTCACGGCCGTTCGACAAGGATCGCGACGGCTTCGTGTTCGGTGAGGCCGGAGCGATGATGGTCCTCGAGACCGAGGAGCATGCCAAGGCTCGCGGTGCCACCATCCACGCCCGCCTGCTGGGCGCGGGGATCACCTCCGACGGGTTCCACATCGTCGCTCCCGACCCCTCGGGTTCGGGCGCTGCGCGGGCCATGACGAGGGCGATCGAGACTGCTGGATTGACGAAGAAGGACATCCAGCACATCAACGCGCACGCCACGGCTACGCCGATCGGTGACACCGCCGAGGCGAACGCCATCAAGGCTGCCGTCGGCAACCATGCTGCGGTGTACGCACCGAAGTCCGCGTTGGGGCACTCGATCGGCGCCGTCGGTGCGCTCGAGGCGGTGCTCACGGTCCTGAGTCTGCGTGACGGAGTCATTCCGCCCACGCTGAATCTCGAGAATCAGGATCCAGAGATCGACCTGGATGTCGTCAAGGGCGAAGCCCGGTACGGCGAGATCGATTTCGCGATCAACAACTCGTTTGGTTTCGGTGGGCACAACGTCGCGCTCGCCTTCGGCCGGGTCTGACAGCCGGTCCTGCTAGATCGCGGGTGGAGACCTCTTCTCTGAAGGGGTCTCCACCCATCGACAGCCCTCGAGGGGCCCCTACAGAGGAGGACGCGATGACAATCCTGGCACCCGCGACGAAGTCCGATGCGTCGATCGACCCGCGCGATCCCCTTGCGCGCCTCGAGAAGCTGTTCGACGCCGGGACGGTCGTCCCGCTCCATCCGCGTGACAAGTCCGGTGTGCTGGCCGCGTCCGGCAACATCGACGGTGTCCGCACCATCGCCTACTGCTCCGATGCCACCGTCATGGGCGGCGCCATGGGTGTCGAGGGCTGCAAACACATCGTGACGGCGATCGATACCGCCCTCGAGGAAGATGCCCCCATCGTCGGGCTCTGGCACTCGGGTGGCGCGCGTCTCGCCGAGGGCGTCGAGGCCCTGCACGCCGTCGGACTGGTCTTCGAGGCCATGGTCCGCGCGTCCGGCCGCGTCCCACAGATTTCCGTCGTCCTCGGCTTCGCGGCTGGTGGTGCGGCATACGGTCCCGCGCTGACCGACGTCGTCATCATGGCGCCCGAGGCCCGCGTGTTCGTCACCGGACCCGACGTGGTCCGCAGCGTCACCGGCGAGCAGGTCGACATGGTGTCGCTCGGCGGCCCCGACACGCACACCAAGAAGTCGGGTGTGGCGCACATCGCCGCACACGACGAGGGTGACGCTCTGCACCGGGCGCGCCGCCTGGTGTCCATGTTCTGCGAGCAGGGCGAATTCGATCAGGCCGCGGCCGCGCACGGCGACACCGATCTCCGCGCGCTCATGCCGGAGTCGGCGAAGCGCGCCTACGACGTCCGCCCGATCGTTCACGAACTTCTCGACAACGTCGAGGGCGAGTCGAGTTTCGAGGAACTGCAGGGCAATTACGCCCGCAGCATCGTCACCGGACTCGGACGCCTCGGCGGCCGCACCGTCGGGGTCATCGCCAACAACCCGCTGCGCCTGGGCGGGTGCCTGAACTCGGAGAGCGCCGAGAAGTCGGCTCGCTTCGTCCGGCTGTGCAACGCATTCGGCATCCCGCTGGTCGTGGTCGTGGACGTTCCCGGATATCTCCCCGGGGTGAGCATGGAATGGGAAGGCGTCGTGCGCCGCGGAGCCAAACTGCTCCACGCGTTCGCCGAAGCCACCGTGCCCCGGGTGACGGTCGTGACCCGCAAGATCTACGGCGGCGCCTACATCGCCATGAACTCCCGTGCTCTCGGCGCCACCGCCGTCTACGCGTGGCCCGACGCCGAGGTCGCCGTCATGGGCGCCAAGGCGGCCGTGGGCATCCTGCACAAGCGCGCCCTGGCCGCGGCGCCGGAAGAAGAGCGCGAAGCCCTGCACGAGCGTCTGGCCGTCGAGCACGAGAGCATCGCCGGCGGCGTCGACCGCGCCGTCGCGATCGGTGTGGTGGACGAGGAGATCGACCCGGCCAAAACGCGCAGTGTCGTCACCGCCGCCCTCGCCGCCGTCCCTTCCACCCGCGGCGACCACAAGAACATCCCGCTGTGATCTGAGCATTGATCGAGAGAAGGCCCCCACCGGCGGTGGGGGCCTTTTCGCGTCCGTGTGCGGGTGTCAGCCGACGTCGCGGCGCAGCCAGGTGACCTCGGCGCCTTCGCCGCCGCTGCGGAACGGCTCCAGCGCCTCGTCCCAGGCGGTTCCGAGGGCGTAGTCCAGTTCGGCGGCGATATCACCGCCCGCCTGCATCAGTGCACGCAGTCGCATCTCCCCCACGACGACATCGCCGTTCGCGCTGGTGGATCCGTGCCATAGACCCATGCCGGGCACGTGACTGAACCGTTCGCCGTCCACTCCCTCGCTGGCGTCCTCGGTGACCTCGAAACGCAGCATCGGCCAGGCGCGGAGCGCATTGACCAACCGCGAGGCGGTGCCGACGGGCCCCACCCAGTTGGTGGTCGCGCGCAGAACGCCGTTGGAGGCCGGCTGCGAGGTCCATTTCAGGTTCGCTCGGCAGTCGAGGGTCGCGGTCAGCGCCCATTCGATATGGGGGCACAACGCGGCGGGCGACGAGTGGATATAGACAACACCAGCCGTCACGTCCGCGAACTGATTCAATGCGCGCACTCGAGCCTCCTGCTTCGACGAGGGACGTCTTCCCCAACGGCCTCAGTCGGTGTGTGCAGCACGCTCGGTTGACCAGTGTGCCCTGTGATGCGTGTGTTGCGCCAGTGATTCGAGCAATCGGTGTGTCATCGTCGTCGGCGTTCCGAGAGGATACCGTCGCTCAGTTCGGTCCACATGGGCTTGGCCCAGTCGCCGAAGTCCCGGTCCGTCAACGCGACGCAAGCCAGGCCCGCGACCGGATCGACCCAGAGGAACGTGCCGGACTGCCCGAAGTGTCCGAACGTCTGTGGCGAGTTGCCCGTGCCGGTCCAGTGCGGGCTCTTGCCCGACCGGATCTCGAATCCCAGACCCCAGTCGTTGGGACGCTGTGAGCCGTATCCGGGCAGAATTCCGTCCAGTCCGGGGAATTGCACCGAAGTGGCGTCCGCGAACGTCTGAGGCGAAATGAGCGCCGGGCGGAACAGTTCGGCGGCGAAGCGGCCGAGGTCTCCCGCCGATGCCTGCGCTCCGTGGCCGGCGGGCCCGACCAGAGCGGACGCGCCCATCGACAGCGGAGCGAAGACGGATTCCGAAACGTAGTCGGCGAAGTCGATCGACGTCTCGGCGGTGAGGAGGTCGGCGAGCACCTCGTAGCCGGCGCTGGAGTAGATCCGCTTGCGCCCCGGTGCCGTCTGCACGCGGTCCGCGTCGAAGGCGAGGCCCGACGCGTGCGCCAGCAGATGACGCACCGTCGAGCCCTCCGGGCCTGCGGACTGGTCGAGTTCGACGGCCCCCTCCTCGGTGGCCACCAGGACTGCGTACGCGCAGAGCAGTTTGGTCACCGAGGCCAGCGGGAAGACACGCTGCTGGTCGCCGTACTCGCCGATCACCCCTTCGTCTCGCGACAGGACCACCGCCGCAGCGTTGTCCACGGGCCATCGGGCAATCTGATCGAGACTCTGCACCCGGTCAGACTACGAGACCGTCACCAGTCGGCTTCGGTGTACCGAATGACGCCGCGAATGTTCTTGCCGTCGAGCATGTCCTGGTACCCGTCGTTGACGCCTTCGAGGCTGTAGGTGCGGGTGATCATGTCGTCGAGGTTCAGCTGCCCCGACTTGTACATGGCCAGCAGGTTCGGGATCTCGACGCGGGCGTTACCGCCGCCGAAGATGGTGCCCTTCAGGTCCTTCTGCAGCATCGAGAAGAGGAACAGGTTCAGCTTGACGTCCATGTCGGTCATCGCACCCATGGCCGTGACGACGCACGTGCCGAACTTACTGGTGAGCAGCAGGGCTTCCTCGACGTATTCGCCGCGCATCTCCCCGACCGTGATGATCGTCTTCTGCGCCATCAGCCCGTTGGTGAGTGCGATGATCGGCTCGATCGCGGCGGCAGCGCTCTCGAACGCGTGGGTGGCCCCGAACTTCAGCGCCTGTTCCCGCTTCCACGGCACCGGGTCGATGGCGAAGATCTGACGGGCCCCGGACGCCACCGCGCCCTGCAGCGCGCTCATGCCGACACCCCCGACACCCATGATGACGACGGATTCGCCCGGCTTCACCTCCGCCATCCGGGTCGCCGAACCCCATCCGGTGGGTACGCCGCAGCCGACGAGGGCGGCGACGTCGAAGGGAATGTCCTTGTCGATCTTCACGACCGACGTCTCGTGCACGACCATGTAGGGCGAGAACGTCCCGAGCAGGCACATGGGGATGACGTTCTCGCCGCGCGCGTGGATGCGGAACGTGCCGTCGCTGATCGCCAGCCCGCTCAGGAGCCCCATCCCGAGGTCGCAGAGATTCTGATGTCCCGCCGAGCACGCCGGACAGCGTCCGCAGGCGGGTACGAAGGAAAGCACCACGTGGTCGCCGACCTCGAGATCCTTCACCTCCGGGCCCAGCTTGGTGATGACGCCGGACCCTTCGTGGCCGCCCATCACCGGGAAGGACGCCATGGGCATCGAACCGGTGACGATGTGGTGGTCGGAGTGGCACATTCCGGCCGCTTCCATGCGAATCTGCACCTCGCCCGCAACCGGATCGCCGATCTCGATCTCCTCGACCGACCACGGCTCGTTCAGGCCCCACAGGATCGCACCCTTGGTCTTCATGTGACTCCAACCCTTCGTTCATGTCTGCACATCTGCTGATGTGACGATAGACACAAACCGATCGAATTGGAACACGTTCTACCGAATCGGGTCCGGGAATCCGAAACTGTTACCCCGACACGTCGTGGAGGTGGTGGATCGGGTCGTGGACGAAATACCTGGCGAGGGTCTCCACCGTGAACGAGGCGCCGTCGCTCCGCCGCCCGGTCCGCGAACGGAGTTCCGGCGTGACGGCCGCGAAGTTGTCCGCCACCGCGGCGCCTGCCGCACGCAGTTCGGCGTCCACGACGACCGGGTCCTGCTCGTTGTAGCGCTCGGCGATCGCCGTCTCGTCCTGATCCCAGTTCGGGAACGGGGGATCCGTCTGCTCGAGGATGAGCCGGAGGCGGACGTCGAAGATCCGGAACACGTCGCGAACGTGCGCGGCGTACTCGAGGGCCGACCACGTCTGCTCGTTCGGCCGGACAGCCACGTCGGCACGGGTGAGGACCGGCGACCAGGCATCCGCGTTCGCCCGGACCAGAGCGGGAATGTCCTCGTACCGGGTTGCGGCCGAGTCGAACCCGCAGTCGGGGCACGCCCCGTCGAGGACCCAGGTCCAGTTCTTCGTGTCGGGAGTGATCGCCATGCCGGTCATCGTAGAGCGCCGGGCGGTTGCCGCTCTCCGGTCCAGTGGACGGAACACACGGTTCACGTCTGTCAGCATTCGACACGGGTATTGTCCGACCGCGAATTGCTGCCCCGAGGATCAAGCCATTCTCCATATAGCCAGTCGAGTCGCGAGGCGGCCGGAGGCCCGCTCTTTTCGATCGATATGACCCAGACCGTGCCGCCACCAGTACGACCCTACGTCTAGGTTTCGGGTTCGCGATGCATCAATCTCGGAAGATGGACATTTTCCCCGAGGCGGTGCGCATTCGAGGCTAAGAGCACTGCACGCCGTAGGTTAGCCGCTGGGCGAGTCCAGGGCACGATCAAACACGTCATGTATCCCGCGGCATCGGCCCGCGCTAACCGGGCGACCACTTCGCTCACCTCGGCGGCCGCGTTGGCATTATTCCCAGCGCGACCCCTCGGCAAGTAGGTCGAGCGGTTCCGACCCAACCACTGAGCCGCACTCGTGCCCCGCAGTGGTGCAAGTCGCGCGACCAGGTTCGGTAGGGCCATTCCCAATTTGTTCATCACCCGAACCGTTGGGCACTAGCTTCCGCCGACCGCCCGATAAGCACTGACATCAGCGGAGAGACTTCTCAACGCTTCGACAACTTGGTCATGCTTACCTTCTTCGTATTCAAGGAACCTAATGTTATAGGTTTCTTCAATGGCGCGAGTTACTGAAGGATGTCGCCCGCCCTGCACCACGGCGTAGTGTGTGTGATCGCTTGGCGCGGCAATGTAGGAGGTTTGCAACAAGAGTTCAATGTCCGGGTCACCCATAAATCCTGTGCCAATGAATAGAAGCGTACTATTGAGAAATATTGCATCGAGCGCGGCGTAAAAATGTGGAGAATCTCGACGCGCCTCGAAATACTGCTTCCTCGTCAGTACTATATTTTGCGGATCAGAAACACAACCGTGGGCTTTAATTATCACCCGACGATTCGATCGCAGATCGTTTATGAGATGTCGATCGTAGTATCGGCAAACATTGTAACCCGCCGCCGCAGCGCCGCCGCGAGCCAAAGACTCTAGAATCGTATCGTAATTAGTGGTGATCATCACCTTCGGATCGATTTCGAGAATAAGTCGATGAAGCTCTGACGGAAGAAAGCAAGGCTTTTCAAACTGATCGCGAATAAACAAGGCGAAATCAGCTTTTCCCAGAGAATCTGCGACGATCTGCGCTGCGTCCAGCGCAGCCCCCTTCCTAAGTAACTCCATCGCCGCATCTCGATCACCCGCTGACGACATCCGCCCCACCCCTGCTTCGATGAAAGTCGTCCAATCCGGCGGCGTTACTCCAGACGCACTCGCGGAGGATGCAGAAGCACCCGCACCGAGAACGACTACGCACCGACGCTCAGCCACTTCAGTCAACAACGA
Organism: Rhodococcus sp. NCIMB 12038; assembly: GCF_002165735.1. Lineage (NCBI taxonomy): Bacteria > Bacillati > Actinomycetota > Actinomycetes > Mycobacteriales > Nocardiaceae > Rhodococcus > Rhodococcus sp. NCIMB 12038. The sequence goes on along the minus strand of NZ_NHML01000017.1, from coordinate 226,477 downwards.
CTGCGGCCATTTTATGGCCATCAGGAACCCATATTTCTTGCGAGCGACTCAGTCACTGCCCTGATGGTATGCAAATAGTTCTCCTGCTGTCTATATTGACCCCCCGCGAGGCCGTCCGAGGACTGCAAGGCAGAGATTGGCGCGTTAACCGACTGGGCAAGTGGAATAAGACTATACATATTTGGAACATCGCCAAGTTTGAGATCATTCATATCCAGATCTGGCGGCGTGAATTTTCCCAAGCTCTGTTCCACTTCGTTGGGTATCCCTGACAGAATTGCTTCGAAGGCCTGAGTCGGGCGGCGCACTCCCTGTTTAGACTTCGTTATGTATTGCTGTACGGTATAGCCAACAAATGATGCATTAACCTGACCTTCGGGATCAATCCCAAATTTTTCGAGAGCATCTGGATGACGACTTGTACACAAGGACAATCCAGTTTTGTAAACGGAGATCCAGTTGTTCAACCACTCGGCTATGTTTCGAATCCCCACAACGGAAAAGATGTCGGCCCCCATCGGAGCGACGAAGTAGTCCGCTCCGATCAATATAGTGCGGTTGAGAGATCCTAGGCTTGGGCCCACGTCGAACAAGATGACGTCGTAACGGTCCTCATACTCGCGAAGGAGCGACGGTATCCAATTGGTTCGCCTGATACCACCGATATCCCCACCGATCGCCTCTCCCCACGCACGGCTTAATAAATCTTCGATGATAGACATTCGCGGATGCCCCGGAATGAGATCGACTCCGAACCTATTTTGCGAGGATTTCATCGGAGAGACACCGCATTGAATATCGGCGTCACCAAGTTCAATCGGCTGCAAAATGTCGATGATTGTCTGCTGGTCGTCACCGATCTTTTCCCAGTAAATGGATGCCCATTGATCGGTCTCCAAAATCAACTGGGTCGAATTGCATTGCGGATCACAGTCCACCAGCAAGACCCGAAGACTGCGTTGATCAGCGAACTGTGCAGCGATATTGCAGGCAAGCGTCGTCTTTCCAACGCCCCCCTTGTTGTTGAAGAACACGACACTTCGCATGAAACCTCCAGGTTGACTGCGCAATAGACTAGCTCGAACAAGATCAGACGGCCTAAACGAATCGCCGTTCTTCTGCTTTCTGTGAAAACCGATGTTGTGTGGACAACCAGCCGACGCCGCCGATCCAATGAGCAGTCGGAGCTCGCGTGCCACGAACATCGGCAACAACGCGCGGTCCACGCGCACACTTTCTGGAACCACTGGACCCCACTGGCGCCGCTCCCTTGCATCGCCGACACTATTGCAGTTCCGCCGAGAATGGCCTCGCCTATAGCGTCGAAAGCGCATACATCCCGTCGCATGAGGCCGTACTGCACTGCCGCGCGAATGCCGCCAGCCAGTACCGGACGATCATGCACGCCAATTGTTACTCTCGGACACCCGCTCGACCGAGGGTGCAGACCGTTGAGGAACGGTAACTGCGGCAGGATGCCTCAATTTCCGTCCTGTCTCGGGGAGGGCACTTGACTTTGGCCCGCTGGACTGCCCTCTGTCTGACAGAAGTCTGCAGCATGTCACGCGAATACGTTCTCAGCGTAGGAACTGTCCGGATCAATGGTTATCGTCGGGCTACCAGGAGCCGAGCCGCGACTCGTGACAGAGTGGGCAGACGTCCCGTGGATACACATCTACAGTTTGGGACAGTGTCGAGGTTGACGGAGAAGGTGTTCCCACGCGAACGTCGTTCGCATCTCATTGACCGCGCACCCGCTCGCTCAGAGTTTGTACCCGATCGTCCGCAGCAACGCCTTGCGGTCGGCGACGTCGGCACTCGTCTCCACACCGGCCGGTGGGCGCCCGTCGATCACGCCGGCGATGCCCCGGCCGAGTTCCGTCTCGGCCACGATGATTTCGACGGGGTTGGCGGTGGCGCAGAAGATGCCGCACACCTCCGGCACCTGTTTCAGCGTGTTCAGGACGTTCACCGGATAGCCGTCCTCCAGAAATACGAAGAACGAGTGGCCCGCGCCGACGGCGACGGCGTTGCGCGTGGCCAACTCGACGAGGCGGTCGTCGTTGCCGGAGTTGCGCACGAGGCGGGGTCCCGACGCCTCGCAGAACGCGATACCGAACCGGAGGTGCGGACCCACTCCCACCAGGGCCTCGTGCACGTCCTCGACGGTCTTGATGAAGTGGGACTGTCCGATGATCACGTTCATGTCTTCGGGCTTGTCGATCGGCACGATCTGCAGGTCCACTATGGCCTCCTCGGGTGACTTTCAGTCTGCCCCGCTCCGGCACCGAGAACAACGACGCGGCACGTGCGTGCCTCGGTCAGGCGCCGACGTGGGCGGCGAATGCTGACCGGCCGGGACCGGTGAGGTCGCCGAGTGCGTCGCGGCGCCCAGCCATCGCCATCAGCAGCGCTTCCCCGCTTCCACTCACCTGCGGTCCCCGGCCGTGGGACCAGTCGAGATCCGTCGCCACCAGCTTCACCCCGCGAGCTCGCCAGGCGCCGCGGATCAGCGGAGCGAACCAACCGGCTGGCAGACCGCTGGGTTCGGCGTGAATGCGCATCAACTCGAGCAGCTGCGCGGGGGTGCGGTCCGCGAGGTCGGCGACCCCGAGTTCGTTGACCCGATCCTGCAGGAACCAGCCCTTCGCGAACCGTGCGGCCAGGCTGCGGAAATCGAGTTCGTCGTAGCTGATCACGTGCGCGACCACGTCCCGGACCCGCCACCGCTCGCACAGGCTCGGCGACTCCCACTGGTGCGGGGACAGACCGGCGAGCAGTTCGGCGAATTCTTCCCGTTCCTCGCGCGCCAACTCCATGGACTTCACACTGCCCGCCTCCGGGCCGACTTGGGAAGCCCCGGCCGACCGGGGAAGTGGGTGGGGCGGGCGGGGCTCGAACCCGCGACCAATGGATTATGAGTCCACGGCTCTAACCGACTGAGCTACCGCCCCATCACCGCACTACTCGCATCGCGGCCTGCCGATGTTACCGTGCGCCCGCCGCGGGCGCGTAGCCGGGACGAAGCCGGTCCCGACAGCGCTTTTCGTCGTCGACGGGTCGATTCGACGTCCCGATCGCGGCGCCTGCTCGTCGTCCTGTGTGCAAATACGCCTCCCGGGGTACGCGGGTGTCACCGTCATTGCCGAGGATCACGGGAAGGGAGTGGACGATGAGCGTCGAACATCCAGGACCGGAACCGGAAGACGCACCGGCCCTCGACGCGGGTGGGGGCGTTCAGCCGGGCGACACACCACCGGACGCCGGCCAGACGTCGGGGTTGTCGCACCCGCAGCCGATGCCGGGTCGGACGGTGCCGGTCCTCGCCTTCATCCTGATCGGGCTACTCATCCTGGGAATCGCGGCGTTCTTCGTCGCTCGCGTGTTCGCGTTGTTCGACTGAGATGACCGTCGCCGGTTCGTCGGCGACGAGTTCGTATCGTCGCCCGTACGTTTCGACGAGGGCCTGGATCGCCGCGACCACCGGGACCGACACCAGCGCTCCGACCGCACCGAACAGCGAGGCGCCCACGATCACCGACCCGAACGCGACCGCGGGGTGGATCGAGACCGTCGCGGACGTGATGCGCGGGTGCAGCACGTAGTTCTCGATCTGCTGGTAGACGGTGCCGAACACGATCACCCACACGCCGTCCATGGGCTGGGACGCCGCCGCGATGATCGCCGGGAGGGCGATCGCGAGGTAGGTGCCCAGCGTGGGGACGAACTGCGAGACGATGCCGGTCCACAGTGCCAGCGGCAGCCAATAGGGCACGCCGATCACCACGAGGAAGATGCCGGTGGCGACCGAACTGATGGCGGCGAGGATGAGCCGCGACACGACGTAACCACCGGCCTTCTCGACCGAGATCTCCCAGACCACCGAGATGACCCGCTGTTGCCGCGCGGGAAACCAGCTCGAGATGGTGCGGCGGAGAGCCGGTCCCTGCGCGGACATGTAGAACACGAACAGCAGCAGCGTCAACATCTGGAAAACGACGCCGAGCAGCGAGGACAGCACGCCGAGAACTCCGGGCGTGAATCGCTCGGCGAGGTCCCGCACGGTCTCGGGGGTGAGGCGGATCAGATCCTCGCCGGTCGCGAAGTCTGTGTCGAAGACACGATTGGACCAGTCGGTGACGGAGGACAGGGCGCTCGGCAAGGCCTTGAGGAGCTGGGCGAGCTGCTGGGCGAGCAGTGTCCCGAAGAGCGCCAGAAATCCGATGGCGAAGACGAACAGTGCCAGCAGAACGAGTCCGGTGGCGAGGCCGCGCCGCAGCCCCCGGCGCTCGAGCCAGTCGACGACCGGTTCGAGGGTGATGCTGAACAGCCACGCGAGAAACAGCAGTCCCAGGAATCCGCGCAGGTTGACGAACAGCCACCCCGACAACTGGTAGGCGGCGACGGCCAGCAGGACGTACAGGATCGAGGGCAGCAACCACCGTGGGGCATCGCGGGCGCCGAAACGCCGGACCGGCCCCGTCCGCTCGGTTTCGCCGCCGTCCTCGCTCATCGCACACCCCGCGGTCGCTTGCTGCCGATACAGCGGGAATGTACTCGCCCGGGACGCGCACCGATCCGAATTGGCCGGGTGCAGCAGAAAACCCCGCCCGGATGGACCGGACGGGGTTTCGGTGCTCCCCCGGCTGGACTCGAACCAGCAACCGTCCGATTAACAGTCGGAAGCTCTGCCAATTGAGCTACAGGGGATTATTCTGCTGTGCTTCGCCGTTCCCGGCGATGCGAGAGAAACTGTAGCGCATAGCCCCACCCCAGTACCAAATCGCCTGCCTGTCGACGCATCAGGCAGGATGGGGGAGGTCGTTGTGCGTCGGGAGGAAGCGGGAATGATGCGGTTGTTGATCGGTATCGCTGCTGGGTACGTGCTGGGTACGCGAGCAGGACGTGCGCGCTACGAACAGATCAGCCGGGCCACCAAGGCCGTGGCCACCAGCCCGGCCACGAAGAAGGTGTTGCAGATGTCACGACAAAAGTTGTCCGACTCGCTGAACACCCAGCCCAAGCTCGAACCCATGAAACCGCTCGACGAGGACACGACCATCCTGGTTCCCCAGGATCAGCTCAAGAAGAAGTAGCCGACGGCGGCCGGTTCAGCCGGCCATGCCGTCACGGTTGGTGTCGCCGATCGCCTGATCGAGCAGGCTCCGGCGGTACTGTTCCAGGGCGACGAGGTCGCCGAGCAGCGAGTGGAACTCGTCCGACGCCGTAGCCGGCGAGATGCGCTGCAGCTTGGATTTCAGTTCCGCCACCTGCTCCCCCACCCACACCTCCTGCAGGCGTGCGATGACGCCGGAGATGTATCGCGGGACGGTGTCCTCCTCGGCGGGCAACGGTTCGACGGCGAGTTCGGACACGAGAGACGCCGCTGTGACGTCCTCGACTCCCCGACTGACTGCGTCGACCCACTCGCCGCCGCCGAGGCCCGCGCTGGCGCCGCCCGCCGCGATCATCGATTCGCGGATCACGACGTACGTCGGGTGCGTGAACGTCTCCACCGGCAGCGAGTCGAAGACGGTGCCCGCGATGGCCGGGTACTGCAGCGCACCTTTCAGCGCCTCGCGTTGCGCCCACAGCGTCGGGTCGTTCGGCCGGGGCCGGGACAGGCCGACCGGCAATGGCGGGGCGTCCTGGTTCTCGTCCCGGGCCGCCCTCTTCCTGGGCGGCGCGGTCACCGACCCGCGGGTGGACGCCCCCTTGCGCGCCTCGTCACGCACCCGTTGCCGGACCGCGGCGATGTCGTCCCAGCCCACCCAGCCGGACAACTGGACGGAGTAACTGTCACGCAGCGTCGCTTCCTTGATCTGGGCGACCACCGGCACCGTGCGCCGCAGCGCCTCGACCCGGCCCTCCGCGGTCTCGAGGTCGTGCTCGGTGAGGATCGACTTGACCACGAACTCGAACATCGGGGTGCGACGTGCCACCAGATCGCGGACGGCGGCGTCACCGGACTTCTGCCGCAGTTCGCACGGGTCCATGCCGTCCGGCGCGACGGCGACGAACGTCTGCCCGGCCATCTTCTGGTCACCCTCGAACGCCTTCATCGCCGCGGCCTGGCCTGCGGCGTCCCCGTCGAACGTGTAGATGATCTCGCCGCGAAAATAGCTGTCGTCCATCAGCAGTCGCCGCAACATCGAGAGGTGGTCGTCACCGAACGCGGTGCCGCAGGCGGCGACGGCGGTCTTGACCCCGGCCAGGTGCATCGCCATGACGTCGGTGTATCCCTCGACCACCACCGCCTGATGCCCTTTGGCGATCTCCCGCTTGGCGAGGTCGAGCCCGAACAGCACCTGAGACTTCTTGTACAGCACGGTTTCCGGTGTGTTGACGTACTTGCCGGGCATGGTGTCGTCGTCGAACAACTTGCGGGCGCCGAAACCGATGACGTCGCCGGAGAGGTTCCGGATCGGCCAGAGCAGCCGCCGGTGGAAGCGGTCGATGTGACCGCGCCGCCCTGCCTTCGACAGGCCCGCGGCCTCGAGTTCCTTGACGTCGAAACCCTTGCCCAGCAAATGCTTCGTGAGGATGTCCCAGCCGTCGGGCGCATACCCGCAGCCGAACTGCTGCGCGGCCTGGGCGTCGAAGTTCCGTTCCGTCAGGTAGTCGCGGGCGGCCTGCGCGTCGGGCTCCTGTAGACGCGCCGAGTAGAACTCCTGCGCGGCCGCGTTGGCCGCGACCAGCCGGGCGCGGGTGCCGCGGTCGCGCTGCACCGACGTTCCGCCACCCTCGTACGAGATGGTGTAGTTAAGCCGGTCGGCCAACTGCTCGACGGCCTCGACGAAACTGATGTGGTCGATCTTCTGGAGGAACGAGTAGACGTCGCCGCCCTCGCCGCACCCGAAGCAGTGGAAGTGCCCGTGGTTGGGGCGCACGTGGAACGACGGCGACTTCTCGTCGTGGAACGGGCACAGCCCCTTCATGGAGTCGCCGCCCGCGCGCTTGAGGGAGACGTACTCCCCCACGATGTCCTCGATCCGTGTGCGCTCGCGAATGGCCGCAACGTCACGATCAGGGATTCTGCCAGCCACGCCCGACAGTCTAGGCGCTCTCCCAGAGCCCGGAATTCCGCCTCGGAATCAGCAGTTCGAGGGGGCGGGAATCCCGGCGAATCGGTCGCCGAGATAGCTGAACGCGGGGCCGGCGCCGAGCATGGTGGCGGTGCCGTGGTCGGCGCCCGGGATCACGTCGAACTGCACCCGCGCACCCTGTGAGCAGTACCGGGCGACGGTGTTCTGCACCGGTCCGATGGCGACGAGGGGGTCCGCGCTGCCGTGCCAGACGAACATCGGGGTCCGCGGAACCCCCGGATACAGTTCGACGCTGTTCTCGTCCATCACCGCGCGGCCGGACGGATCGGCGAGGATCCCGGGACCGTTGGTCAGGTCGGGCAGCGATTTGCCCGCACCGGCGCCGAGGATCGAATCGGTGCACATGTTGCTCATCTGCGCGCGCAGGGCGAGTCCCTCGTCGTTGAGGCCGTCCCCGAGCGGGGAACGCGTCGGGTACTCACGCTCGAGCCCGATAGCGGCCGCGAAACCCAGGCCGAACGCCTGCGAGCGGGTGCCGCCGAGGCGGTCGGCCAGTTCGCCGATGTTGACCGGGGTGCCGCCCTCGGCGGCGCCCACGATGTTCAATTCCGGGGCGTAGGTGGGGGCGAGCGCCGCAGCCCAGTTGGTCGCCATGGCGCCACCCGAGTACCCGGCGAGCCCGACCGGACTGCCGCCGAGACCGGCCTCGGGGAGCCGCTGCGCGGCGCGGACGCCGTCGAGGACGAGCCGGCCGCCGAGTTTCGCCGCCCCGTACGCGCTGGTGGGACCGAGGTGGTCGGGCACGGCGACCGCCCATCCCCGCGCGAGCAGGGCGTTGAGGGCCGGGGCCTCCTGGAGTCCGCCGTTGAACAGCTGATGCGACGGTGCGCATTCGAGCCCGAGCGCGTTGACGAACGGCTGATACGACACCAGCGGCCGGTTCGCGGGAGTGCCGCGGGGCACCAGCACCGTGGTGACCGCGGCGATGGGCGCGCCTGCGGAGTTGGTCGACTTGTACTTGACCTGCCAGGCGTCGGCGGTGGGGAAACCGGTGGCGGCGACCGGACGGCTCGCCAGCACGTCACCGTCGGCGCGCGCCCCGACATCGGCGGGCGCACCGTAGAACGGGTCGGGGTCGGCGAACGGGTATGCGGGCGCGGCCTGTACCGCGGGTGGGGCCAGCAGGGCGGCGCCGACCGCCACCGCCAGCGCTGCGGATGTCGAACCGATGATCTTGCGCACTGCAGACTTCATCCCGTCTCCCTGACCATTGGGTGCAAGCTGTCTGTAGTCCTATTCGTAGCACCGCGCCGGCCGGATTGGTCCGACTTCGATGTTCGTCAGCCCCAGCTCGCCTGGGCCCCGAGACTGGACTTGTCGACGCGTTCGAGCCTGCTCTCGGTGTAGGAGGCGATCTGGTCGACGACGACCCGGACTCGTGCGGGGTCGTCGGCCGCGGCGTTCCAGGCCGGAACCAGGATCGGGTCGAGCCCGTCGGGTGCGGTCGCGAGCAGCCATTCCGCGACGCGGTGCACGCGGTCCCGCTGCCGTTCCTGCCGCGCCCGGTGGCCGGCATCGGACATCACGAAATTCAATGCGAACGTCTTGAGCAGCGCCACCTCGGACGCCACCACCGGCGGGACCACCAGATCGGCGTCGTACCGGGCGACCGGCTTGTCGCCGTGGACGTCGCGGGTCCCGATGATCGCGGCGGTCGCGAACCGGCCCACCAGTTCGCTGGTGAGGTTTTTCAGGGCGACCGAACTGGTGAGCGTGCCGTCGTAGCTGCCCACCGCGACGACGACCGGCAGAAGGCTGAGCCGTTTCGCGGCCTCGACGAGTTCCTCGACGTCGAGTCCCACGAACTCCGCGGCGCCGAACTCGGCGAGCGCCCGCTGGTCCACCGGATCGGCCAGCGCACGCAGGTCGATGCGCCCGTCGATCACCCCGTCCTCGACGTCGTGCACGGAGTAGGCGACGTCGTCGGCCCAGTCCATGACCTGCGCCTCGAGACACTGGTGACCGTCCGGGGCGCCCTCACGGATCCACGCGAGCACCTCGGCGTCGTCGTCGTAGGCCCCGAACTTGGCGCCCGGGCGCGGCCGGGTCCACGGGTACTTGATCGCCGCGTCCAGCGACGCCCGGGTCAGGTTGAGCCCGGCGCTGCGTCCGTCGGGGTAGAGCACCTTCGGTTCGAGGTTCGTCAGGATGCGCAGATTCTGGGCGTTGCCCTCGAACCCGCCGCAGCGTTCCGCGACCTCGTCGAGGGCCTTCTCACCGTTGTGACCGTACGGCGGGTGACCGATGTCGTGCGCGAGGCCGGCGAGGTCGACCAGATCGGGATCGCAGCCGAGACCGTCGGCGATCCCGCGGCCGATCTGCGCCACCTCGATCGAGTGCGTCAACCGCGTCCGCGGGGTGTCCCCGTCCCGGGGGCCCACCACCTGGGTCTTGTCGGCGAGCCTGCGCAGCGCTGCCGAGTGCTGGACGCGCGCGCGGTCGCGGGAGAAGACGGAGCGGTGCTGGGCGGCCGCGATCTGGCTGCCCGGGATCCCCGCCCGTTTCGGTGCCTCGCGGACCCGCCGGGCGACGTCGTGCGCGGAGTACACCTCGCCGCGGGGTGTCGTGTGTGGTGTCATCGAAACGCCTACTGTCCCGCCGTGTAGGGGAAGTCGGCCGAGAAGTGGGTGAGCTGATACCAGATCAACGCCCCTGTCTCCCGGGCGATTCCGTGCAACTGCGACTCTCGGGTGAACACCGCGGGCCCCTGCCGGGTGGGCGCCGTCCAGGCCTCGAGTCCGGCGTCGCGGGCCATCGTCCGGGTCCGCAGCGAATGCCACGGGTCGCTGACGAGCACCGCCGAATCGATGCCCTGCGCACCCATCGCCTCACTCACCGCCTCGATGCTGAGCAGGGTGTCGGACCCCTCCTCGACCGCGGTGATGCTGTCGGCGGGGACACCGCGCGAGATCAGGTAGTTCTTCCCGGACGCCGCCTCGGTGTACTCGTCGCCCTCCTGCTTGCCGCCGACCGTGATGACCTCCGGGGCCACCCCGCGCTCGTACAGCTTGTACGCCTGCTCGAGCCTGGCCTCGAACACGGACGACGGGGTTCCCGAGTACTGGGCGGCGCCGAGCACCACGATCGCGTCGGCCGTCGACGTGTCGTCGATCCGCGCGACCTGCCACACCCGGACCGCGGTGCCGAGCACCAGAGTCGCCGCGAGGAGAACGACGCCGGCGATGATCCGGCGGGTCCACCGCGCCAGCGTGCCTGCGAACCCCAGGCGCGCAGGATGGCGCGGGAGGTCGTGGCGTTCACGGCTCGGTGCAGAATTCACTCCCTGATTCTGCCAGCTGTCGCCGAACTGTCCCGATGACGACTCGCCACACCCGATAGATTTGCTGGCATGCCACTCGCACCGCGCCTCGAGCAGACGCCGTCGTCCCACCCCCGAATCCCCTTCCCCGGCGCCCGGCGGTGCGCCGCCCTCGGCGCCGTCTCCACACTCCTGACGCTCGTGGCGATCCTGTTCTCCCCCGCGATCGCGTCGGCGGACGCACCGTTCCGCCTGCCCGGCCAGATCACGGACACCGTCGGGGTACTCGACGCGGACCAGCAGAGCGACGTCCAGGCCGCGATCGACCAGCTCTACGACGAGCACAAGGTGCGGTTGTGGGTGGTCTACGTTCCCGACTTCAACGGTCTCGGCGCAGGCCCGTGGGCGGATCAGACGGCGCAGGCATCGTCCCTCGGCGATCGCGACGCACTGCTCGCGGTCGCGACGGTCGACCGTGAGTACGCCCTCATCGCACCGGACGGGCTGTCCGAGATCACCAGCGACGAAGCCGAGTCGATCCGGGTGGACGCGGTGGAACCGGCCCTGCGCGAGGAGGACTGGGCCGGCGGCGCGATCGCCGCGGCAGGCGGGCTCGGTGACGCGATGAGTCCGGGCGGCGGAATGTCGGTGCGCACGCTGCTGATCGGCGGCGGCGTGGTCGTCGTGGGCGCGGGCGGGCTCGTCCTGTATTCGCGGAAGAGGAAGCACGACCGGTCCCGGGCGGGCGTCGAGGCGGCACGCAGCATCAGCCCCGAAGACACGGCCGCACTGACGGCGCTGCCGTTGGACACGCTCGACGAGCGAGCCAAGGAGGTGCTCGTCGAGACGGACGACGCGCTGCGCACGAGCCAGGAGGAACTCGAACTGGCCCGCGGCGAATTCGGCGAGCAGGCCACCGCTGCGTTCACGGCGGCGTTCGACACCGCGCAGTCCACCCTCGCGGCGGCGTTCACCGTGCGTCAGCGACTCGACGACGCGATCCCCGAGACCCCGCAGCAGCAGCGGGAGATGCTCATCGACATCATCACCTCGTGCGGGCGCGCCGACCGCGAACTCAACGAGAAGGTCCAGGAGTTCGACGGTTTGCGGGACCTGCTGATCAACGCCCCCGATCGGCTCGACGCGCTCACCCGCGACATGGTGGCGCTGACCGTGCGCATTCCCGACTCCACGCAGACCCTCGCCACCCTGCAGACCGAATTCCCGGCCGCCGCACTCGCTTCCGTCGCCCACAACGTGACGATGGCGGAGGAGCGGCTCGCGTACGCGGAGAAGGCCGTGGCGGAGGGCCGGGACGCGGTCGCCCTGCCACCGGGGAAGCAGGGACCGGCGGTGTCGGCGATCCGCGGCGCCGAGGGCGCCCTCGAACAGGCCCGGATTCTGCTCGACGCCGTCGATCACGCCGCGGAGGACATCCGGCACGCCATCGCCACGCTGCCTGCCGCGATCACCGACGTGGAGGCGGGGATTGCGGCCGCGGCCCAGTTCACCGAGCAGGGTGGGGACCGGCTCGCGGCGGCCCGCGCTGCGGCCGAGGCCGCGCTGGCGGCGGCCCGGACGGCCGCGGACACCGACCCGCTCGGCAGCTTCACCCAGATCGTGAAGGCCGACGCGGAACTCGACGCCGTGCTCGCCGAGGCGCAGGAATCGCGGCAGCAGGCCGAACGTGCGCAACAGCGTCTCGAGCAGGACCTCGTGGCGGCGCAGTCGCAGGTCACGGCGGCGTCGGACTTCATCGGCACCCGCCGCGGCGCGGTGGGAGCGGAGGCACGGACCCGCCTGACGGAGGCGCAGCGGCACCTGGCGGGGGCGCAACAGTTGCGCACCACCGACGCCTCCCGCGCACTGCAGCACGCCCAGGCCGCCGCGGGCCTGGCCGCCGACGCGCTGCGCCTGGCACAGAACGACGTGAGCCGCTGGGAGTCCCGCCAGCGGCCCGGCCCCGGCGGCGGTGGCGGGAATGCCACCGGCGCGATCCTCGGCGGCATCCTGATCGACAGCATCCTGCGCGGCGGATTCAGTGGCGGCGGCAACTGGGGTAGCCGCGGCTCCGGCGGCGGCCGCGACAGCGGTCCCCGTTCGTTCGGCGGGCCGAGCAGTTCGGGCCGGATCAGCGGGGGCGGCCGATTCTGACGTCCCCCCGAGCATTCGTCGCACTCGCCTGCGTCGCGGCCACCTGCTGCGGCGTCCTGTCGGGGTGCGCGGGCGGGCGAGACACCGGGGACGAGCCGGCGATCCCGCTGTCGGCGGAGGCGTACCGCAGCCGGGAGGACGACGCGGCGGGCGGCCGGATCCACGTGCGGATCGCGAATACCGGCGGCGAGCCCGTGACCGTGACATCCGTGGCGCTGGACAGCCCGGGCTTCGAGGCGGCGCCCGAGACCGGGCGGGTCGTCGAACTCGGCCCCGGCAACCGGATCGACGTCGAGGCCGAGTACGGCGCCGTCCGCTGCGACACCCGGCCGGACCCGGCGTACGCCGTGATCGGGGTCGCCGATCAGGGCGCGTCGCCCGTGCGGGTGCCGCTCGCCACCCCGTACGACGTCCTCGGCCGCATCCACGACGGAGACTGCGCCGCAGAGGAACTGGCGCGGGCCGTCCCGGTGACGCTGATCCCTGCGGCGGCGCCGCCGGAGCCGGCCGCTCCCCTCCCCGCTCGGCTCGTCGTGAGCCGGGGAACGGCGTCAGGTGACGTCCGGGTCGACGAGATCGGCGGCAGCGTCCTGTATGCCCTGCGTGGGGCGCTGCCCGCCACCATGCGGGCGGACGAGGACCGGCTGAGCGTCGACATCACGATCGACGCGGCACGCTGCGACCCACACGCACTCGCGGAAGCGAAGAAGCCCTTCGTCTTTCCGCTGTGGATCGCGGTCGGCTCCTCGGCACCGGAATACTCGCGTATCCCGGTGTCCGCGGAGAACCGCCGAATCCTGACGAACTATCTGACCACCACCTGCGACGCGCGCAGGTGACCGCGGATCAGGAACCGATGAGGCGCTGCGCCAGGTAGCCCTCGACCTGGTCGAGCGCGACCCGCTCCTGGGCCATGGAGTCGCGCTCACGCACGGTCACGGCGTGATCCTCGAGGGTGTCGAAGTCCACGGTGATGCAGAACGGCGTGCCGATCTCGTCCTGACGGCGGTAGCGGCGGCCGATCGCGCCTGCGTCGTCGAACTCGACGTTCCAGTGCTGGCGGAGCGTCGCGGCGAGATCTTTGGCCTTCGGCGTCAGGTCCGCGTTACGCGACAGCGGCAGCACCGCGGCCTTCACCGGGGCGAGACGACGGTCCAGGCGCAGCACGGTGCGCTTGTCGACGCCACCCTTCGCGTTCGGCGCCTCGTCCTCGGTGTACGCGTCGACGAGGAACGCCATCAGCGAACGCGTCAGACCGGCCGCCGGCTCGATGACGTACGGCGTGTACCGCTCACCGGAGGCCTGGTCGTAGTAGTTGAGGTCGGTGCCCGAGTACTTCGAGTGGGTCGACAGGTCGAAGTCGGTGCGGTTGGCCACACCCTCGAGCTCGCCCCATTCGCTGCCTTGGAAGTGGAAGCGGTACTCGATGTCGACGGTGCGCTTGGAGTAGTGCGACAGCTTGTCCTGCGCGTGCTCGTACAGCCGCAGGTTGTCCTTGTTGATGCCGAGGCCGGTGTACCAGTCCATGCGGTAGTCGATCCAGTACTGGTGCCACTCTTCGTCTTCGCCGGGCTTGACGAAGAATTCCATCTCCATCTGCTCGAACTCGCGGGTGCGGAAGATGAAGTTGCCGGGAGTGATCTCGTTGCGGAAGCTCTTGCCGATCTGGCCGATGCCGAACGGCGGCTTCTTGCGCGACGTGGTGAGCACGTTCGCGAAGTTCACGAAGATGCCCTGCGCGGTCTCCGGGCGGAGGTAGTGCATGCCCTCTTCGCTCTCGACCGGGCCGAGGTACGTCTTGAGCATCATGTTGAAGTCGCGGGGCTCGGTCCACTGACCGACGGTGCCGCAGTCGGGGCAGCCCACGACGTCCATGGGGACGTCGTCCGGGTTGTCGAGGCCCTTCTTCTCTGCGTACGCCTCCTGCAGGTGGTCCTGACGGTGACGCTTGTGACAGTTCAGGCACTCGACGAGCGGGTCGTTGAACACGCCGACGTGACCCGACGCCACCCAGACCTCGCGCGGCAGGATCACCGAGGAGTCGAGGCCGACGACGTCCTCGCGGCTGGTGACCATGTTGCGCCACCACTGCTTCTTGATGTTCTCCTTGAGCTCGACGCCCAAGGGGCCGTAGTCCCAGGCCGACTTCGTGCCTCCGTAGATCTCACCGCACGGGTAGACCAGGCCACGACGCTTGGCGAGATTGACGACGGTTTCGACTTTGGACTTCGGTGCCACTCGGGTGCTCTCCATCTGGGTAATAGATGCATGGTTCACGTGCGCTTTTCGGATCCCAGCCTATCTGCCCGATCGCGGTCGGTTCACCCCGCCGGTTGACATGCGTATTCGTGCATATCAAAATGGAATCGATTTGCAATAAGATGGGGTGTTCCTCCCGGGGCCGACGGCCACGCGGCCACGGTCCCGTCCATTGTCCGGCACACCTGTCCGGCACACCGAAGGAGATCACTGGTGAGCGTCGTCGATCCCGGGGATCTGCATCCGTTCGAGGCGGCGCCGCCCGCACCCGTGCCGTCGAAGGAGACACTGACGGCGGCAGGCGACATCCTGCGCGCCCTCGCGGCCCCCGTCCGCATCGCGATCGTCCTCCAACTCCGCGAATCCGAGCGCTGCGTACACGAACTCGTCGGGGCACTCGGCGTCACCCAGCCACTGATCAGCCAGCATCTTCGCGTGCTCAAGGCCGCGGGCGTCGTACGCGGCGAACGCACCGGACGTGAGGTCCTCTACCGCCTGGTGGACGACCACCTCGCCCACATCGTCGTGGACGCCGTCGCGCACGCCGAGGAAGGATAGAAGCCTTGACCCAGAACACCGGCCAGCGCAAACCCGTCGTCGTGGGAGTCCGCGCCACCAAGCAGCGCAGCGCCATCTCCGCACTCCTCGACGACATCGAGGAGTTCCGGTCGGCGCAGGAACTGCACGACGAACTCCGCAAGCGCGGCGAGGGCATCGGGCTCACCACCGTCTACCGCACCCTGCAGACCCTCGCCGACGCAGGCACCGTCGACGTCCTGCGGACCGACACCGGCGAATCGGTGTACCGGCGCTGTTCCTCCGGACACCACCATCACCTGGTCTGCCGCGCGTGCGGCTACACCGTCGAGGTCGAGGGGCCGACCGTCGAGCAGTGGTCGCAGTCGATCGCCGACGCGCACGGTTTCTCCGACGTCAGCCACACCATCGAGATCTTCGGCGTGTGCAAGGACTGCAGCGCGCCGCGGTAGGCATCAGGGGATCAGGCCCTGCCGGGCGGTGTCTGCGCCGCTCAGCACGAGAAGCAGCATCGTGGTCAGCGCCTCGTCCCCCAACCCGGCGGCGGGGAACGTGTACCGCAGGATGACGTCCGCGAGCCGGCCGTGACCGAACACCGCGATCGAGCCGAACTGCAACGCGCCGTTGCGCTCCGCGACCTTCTTGTGCAGCGCGGCGCTGACCGGACGATCCCAGGCCAGCACGCACGTCATCGACAGCACGTCGAGGCCGTCGGTGAGGGTCATCGCACTGATCGAGCACAGCGCCCCGGCGTATTCGAAGCTCAGCGAGCCGTCGTCCGCCCGGGCGACGGTGGCGAAGTGCTCCAGTGCGTCCGCTGTCCGCCCGAGCAGTGCGGGTGCTCCGTCGACGGTCATTTCACGCCACCGAACCGGCGGTCGCGCGACGCGTATTCGACGCACGCCGCCCACAGGTCGCGACGGTCGAAATCGGGAAACAGCTTCTCCTGGTACACCATCTCGGCGTAGGCCGACTGCCAGATCAGGAAGTTGGACGTGCGCTGCTCGCCGGACGGCCGGAGGAACAAGTCGACGTCCGGCATGTCCGGCTCGTCGAGATAGCGGGCGACGGTCGCCTCGGTGATCTTCTCCGGGTCGAGCTGACCCGCCGCGACCCGCCTGCCGATCTCCTTCACCGCGTCGGCGATCTCCGCGCGGCCGCCGTAGTTGACGCACATGGTCAGGTTCATGACCGTGTTGTGCTTCGTCAGCTCCTCGGCGATCTCGAGTTCCTTGATGACGCTGCGCCACAGCTTGGGCCTGCGACCGGCCCACCGCACCCGCACCCCCATCTCGTGCATCTCGTCACGGCGGCGGCGGATCACGTCGCGGTTGAAGCCCATCAGGAAGCGCACCTCCTCGGGGCTGCGTTTCCAGTTCTCGGTGGAGAACGCGTATGCCGACAGCCATTCGACGCCCATCTCGATGCACCCGCAGACGGCGTCCATCAACACGGCCTCGCCGCGTTCGTGGCCTGCGGTCCTGGGCAGTCCCCGCTCCTGCGCCCAGCGGCCGTTGCCGTCCATCACCAGCGCGATGTGCCGGGGCACGAGTTCGGGTTGCAGGCCCGGCGGGCGGGCGCCCGAGGGATGCGGGTCCGGCGGCCGGATCTGGCGCTCGGCCCCGGAATTATGCGGAGCTCGGGGTTCGCGTCGTCGAATCACGGTCCCCATCCTGCCTGACCGAATCCTCCGCCCCTACCGCCGCATGCGGTCGTGCGCGTTCGATCAGCGGGAGGGTGCGGAGTTGCCGTTCGAGGTGCCATTGCAGATGCGCCGCGACCAGACCGCTGGCCTGCCCCCGCAACGACTCGGGCACCTGCTCGGTGCTCGCCCAGTCGCCGCGGAACAGGGCGTCCATCAGGTCGAGGACACCCGGTGACGGGGTGGCGGCGCCCGGCGGCCGGCACTGGACGCACACCGCTCCCCCGGCGGCCACGTGGAATGCCCGGTGCGGGCCGGGTGCGCTGCACCGCGCGCAGTCGTCGAGGGCAGGAGCCCACCCCGCAAAACCCATGGCCCGCAACAGGAAGGCGTCGAGGATCAGCTCGCACGGCCGGTGGTGTTCCGCGACGGCCCGCAGCGCCCCGACCGTCAGGCGGTGCAGTTGCAGCGCCGGGGCCCGTTCCTCCCCGGCGAGCCGCTCGGCGGTTTCGAGGATCGCGCACGCCGTGGTGTACCGGGAGTAGTCGTCGACGATGTCGGTCGCGAACGCGTCGACCGTCTGGACCTGGGTGACGATGTCGAGGTTGCGGCCCGGGTAGAGCTGCACGTCGATGTGCGCGAACGGCTCGAGCCGGGCGCCGAACTTGGATTTCGTGCGGCGCACGCCCTTGGCCACCGCGCGCACCAGACCGTGCTGCCGGGTGAGGAGGGTGACGATACGGTCGGCCTCGCCCAGCTTGTGCTGGCGCAGGACCACCGCATTGTCTCGATACAACCTCACCGGTCCAGTCTCCCACGCCCGGGCGGCGACGGTCCGCAGGCTGAGCCGCCGGGCCTCACACCTGGAACCGGTACCCCATTCCGGCCTCGGTGATGAGGTGACGCGGGTGCGACGGGTCGTCCTCGAGCTTGCGCCGCAACTGCGCCAGGTACACCCGCAGGTAATGCGTCTCGGTGGCGTACGCCGGGCCCCACACCTCCCGGAGCAGTTCCTTCTGCCCCACCAGCTTGCCCTTGTTACGCACGAGCATCTCGAGCATCCCCCACTCCGTCGGCGTCAGGTGCACCTCGGCCCCCGCCCGCCGCACCGTCTTCGCCGCCAGGTCGACCGTGAACGAATCCGTCTCCACCACAGGTTCGCTCGTGTCGACGGCCGTCGTCGCGCGGCGGGCCGCGGCCCGCACCCGGGCCAGGAACTCGTCCATCCCGAACGGCTTGGTGACGTAGTCGTCGGCGCCCGCGTCCAGTGCGTCCACCTTGTCCGCGGAATCGGTGCGGGCCGACAGCACGATCACCGGCGCCGGACACCAGCCGCGCAGGCCCGCGAGCACCTCGGTGCCGTCCATGTCGGGCAACCCGAGGTCGAGCACGATCACATCCGGCGGTCGCTCGGCCGCGGCGCGCAGTGCGGCGGCCCCGGATGCGGCCGTCACCACGTCGTATCCGCGCACACTGAGATTGATCCGCAGGGCGCGGAGGATCTGCGGTTCGTCGTCGACGACGAGGATTCTCGTCATGGGTGCTCCCCTCCCGCTCCGGCCAGTTCCACCACCATCGTCAGACCACCACCGGGGGTGTCGGTGGCGCTGATGGTGCCGCCCATCGCGTCGACGAAACCGCGGACGACGGACAGCCCGAGCCCGACTCCCGTGGTCGTGTCGCGGTCCCCCAGCCGCTGGAACGGGGCGAACATCTCCTCCGCCCGCCCCCGCGGAATTCCCGGGCCCGTGTCGGCGACGGTGACGACGGCGCGGTCTCCCACCGCCGCCGCACCGACCCGGATCACGGAGTCCTCACCGTAGCGGAGTGCGTTGTCGATCAGATTCGCGAGCACCCGCTCGAGCAGGCCCGAATCCGCCATCGCCGCGACCGTCCCGACGTCGACCTCCACCCGTTCGCGGGCCCGGGTCCCGGTCCGGCCGCCGATTCCCAGCCCCACCAGCGCCCGGTGCACCACCTCGTCGAGATACACGGGGCGCAGCGTCGGGGTCACCACCCCCGCCGCGAGCCGCGACGAGTCGAGCAGGTTGCCGACGAGGGAGGTCAGGACGTCGGCCGATTCCTCGATGGTCGCGAGCAGTTCGGCGGTGTCCTCCGGGGAGAAGTCGACGTCGTCGCTGCGCAGGCTGGACGCGGCGGCCTTGACCGCGGCCAGCGGGGTCCGGAGGTCGTGGCTGACGGCGGACAGCAGCGACCGCCGCAGCCGGTCGGCCTCGGCCAGCGCCTGCGCCTGCCCCGCCTCCTGCGCGAGTTCCGCCTGGCGGATCATCCCCACGGCCTGGTTCGCGACGGCGAGCAGCACGCGGCGGTCCCGGGCGCGCAGTTCGCTCCCGCGCAGGGCGAGCGCGTACTCCCCTTCCCCCACCTCGCAGACCGTGTCGGCGTCGTCGACGCTCGCCGGCGGATTCGGACCGACGGATCCCACGAGACCGCGGTCCCGGTGCAGGACGCTCACCGACTCCTGACCGTACGTCTCGCGCACCTTCTCGAGCAGCGTGCCGAGATCGGCTCCCCGCAGCACCGATCCGGCGAACAGCGCCAGCAACTCGGCCTCCTGCGACGCCCGCCGGGCCTCCCGCGACCGCTTGGCGGCCGCGTCGACCAGGACGGCGACGGCGACGGCGACCACGAGCAGCACGACGGTGGTGATGAAGTTGTCCGGCTCCGCGATGGTGAAGCTGTGCACCGGCGGCGTGAAGAAGTAGTTGAGGAACAGACCCGAGATCAGCGCGGAGAAGGCCGCAGGTGCGACACCGCCGAGCAGCGAGACGAGCAGCACCACGATGAAGAACAGTGCGCCCTCACCGCTCAATCCGAGCCAGCGGTCGACGGCGCTCATCACCAGGGTGGCGACGGACGGAACGAGGACCGCGGCGATCCAGGCGATCGCCGTGCGGGACCGCGTACCCACCGGCGACAACCGCCTCGGCCGCTGGGATTCGCCGTGCGTGACCATGTGCACGTCGATCGACCCGGACTGTTGCACCACGCTCGCGCCGATGCCCTCGTCGAGGATGCGCGCCCATCTCGAGCGTCTCGACGTCCCGAGCACCAGCTGGGTGGCGTTCGCGGTCCGGGCGAAGTCGAGGAGTGTGGTCGGGACGTCGTCGCCGACGACGCTGTGCAGGCTCGCCCCGATACTCGCGGCAATCGTCCGCACCTTGCCCATCTCCGGGGCCGAAACGCCGGCGAGGCCGTCGCCGCGCACTACGTGCACGACGATCAGCTCGGCGCTGGACCTCGACGCGATCCGGCCTGCGCGCCGGACGAGTGTCTCCGATTCCGGTCCGCCCGTCACCGCGACCACCACCCGTTCCCGAGCCTCCCACGTGTCGGTGATCTTGTTCTCCGCGCGATATTTCGCGAGTGCGGCGTCGACCTGATCGGCGACCCACAGCAACGCCAGTTCGCGGAGTGCGGTGAGGTTCCCTGTCCGGAAGTAGTTGCTCAACGCGGCATCGACCTTCTCCGCGGCGTAGATGTTGCCGTGGGACAGCCTGCGGCGCAGCGCTTCCGGGGTGATGTCCACCAGCTCCACCTGGGTGGCGGCGCGCACCACCTCGTCGGGGACCGTCTCCTGCTGCACCACACCGGTGATCCGCTGGACCACGTCGCCCAGGCTTTCGAGGTGCTGGACGTTCAGCGTCGTCAGGACGTCGATGCCCGCGGCGAGGAGTATCTCGACGTCCTGCCAGCGTTTCTCGTGGACACTGCCCGGGGTGTTCGTGTGCGCGAGTTCGTCCACGAGCACCAGCGCCGGCCTGCGCGCCAGCACGGCCTCGACGTCCAGTTCGCGGCCGAAGGTGCCGCGGTAGGCGATGACCTTCGGCGGAATCAGTTCGAGGTCACCGAGTTGCGCCGCCGTGCGGTCGCGTCCGTGGGTTTCCACCACGGCCGCGACGACGTCACACCCCCGCTCGCGGCGGCGGTGCGCCTCGCCGAGCATCGCGAACGTCTTCCCGACCCCCGGTGCGGCACCGAGATAGATGCGCAGTTCGCCGCGCCGGCGTTCGCCTTCGGGTCCGGTACCACTCACCTCGCCATCATCCACCAGCTGTCGGGGCGGTGCACCGAGGTGAGGTCAGGCCGAGGGCGAGATTCAACTCGAGGACGTTCACCCGCTGCTCGCCGAGGAACCCGAGTTGCCTTCCCTCGGTGTTCTCGTCGACCAGCTGCCGGACCCGGCTCTCACGGAGGCCGTTCACCTGCGCGACCCTCGGCACCTGCAACGCGGCGTACGCGGGGCTGATGTGCGGGTCGATGCCCGAACCCGATCCGGTGACCACGTCCGCCGGAACGGCCTCGGGCTGCACGCCCTCGCGGGTGGCGATCGCGTTCCGGCGCTCGGTGACGAACGCGGCCAGGATCTCGCTGCTCGGTCCCTGGTTGGTGGGCAGCGCGGTGGCGGGGTCGCCCGGTGCGAACGGATCCTGTTCGGCCACCGACCCGGTGACCCGGTTGTGGAAGAACGGGTCCGGCTCCCCCGCCGGCACCTGCGGGTCGACACCGACCCACCGGCTCCCGACGACGCACCCGGTGGTGTCGCGGACCGGCGAACCCTCGGCCGCGCCTGCGCCGATCCGGCTCACCCCCCACACCGCGGCCGGATAGAGCACGCCGAGAACGGCGGTGAGTGCGAGCAGGACCAGGAGTCCGGCCCAGGTCTGCCGGAGCAGTCCGAGGAGAAAACGCATGGAAACTCACCCAATTCCGGGAATGAGACGGACGACGAGGTCGATGAGCCAGATACCGGCGAACGGTGTGATCACACCGCCGAGGCCGTAGATCAGCAGGTTGCGGCCCAGCAGTGTCGACGCCGACGACGGCCGGTAGCGAACACCTTTCAGCGACAACGGGATCAGGGCCACGATCACGACGGCGTTGAAGATCACCGCCGAGAGGATGGCCGATCCCGGTGTGGCCAGCCGCATGATGTTCAGCGTGTCCAGCTGCGGATAGATGACGCTGAACAACGCGGGGAGGATGGCGAAGTACTTGGCCAGGTCGTTGGCGAGCGAGAATGTGGTCAGCGCCCCGCGGGTGATGAGCAGCTGCTTGCCGATCTCCACCACTTCGATGAGCTTGGTGGGATCGGAATCGAGATCCACCATGTTCCCGGCTTCTTTCGCCGCGGACGTGCCGGTGTTCATCGCCACCCCGACGTCCGCCTGGGCCAGGGCCGGGGCGTCGTTGGTGCCGTCCCCGGTCATCGCGACGAGCCGTCCGCCCTCCTGTTCCTTGCGGATCAGCGCGAGTTTGTCCTCGGGTGTCGCCTCCGCCATGAAGTCGTCGACACCGGCCTCCGCCGCGATCGCCTTGGCGGTAAGCGGATTGTCGCCGGTGATCATCACCGTGCGGATTCCCATCGCCCGCAGTTCCGCGAACCGCTCGGCGATGCCCGGTTTCACCACGTCCGACAGTGCGATCACGCCGAGCACCGTCGGCGCATCTGCGTGAGCGGAGGCCACCACGAGGGGTGTTCCGCCTGCCTGCGCGATCTCGTTCACCGCGCCGGTGACCGCGGGCGTCGTGTGACCGCCGAGCGCCCGCACCCAGGTCAGCACCGCGTCGCTGGCGCCCTTGCGGATGCGGGTGCCGTCGATGTCGAGCCCGCTCATCCGGGTCTGCGCCGTGAACGGCACGAACTCCGCCGCTCTCTCCGCCTCCGACGGCGCGACATCCAGCCCGAAGTCCCGGGCGCACAGGTCCACGATGCTGCGGCCCTCGGGGGTGCCGTCCGCGAGGCTGGACAGCCGTGCCGCCGTGGCCAGCTCGAGCGCGGACACTCCCGGTGCGGGATGCAGGGCGGTGGCCTGCCGGTTGCCGAACGTGATGGTGCCGGTCTTGTCCATCAGCAGGGTGTCGATGTCGCCGGCGGCCTCCACCGCCCGCCCCGACATCGCCAGGACGTTGCGCTGCACCAGCCGGTCCATTCCGGCGATGCCGATGGCCGACAGCAGGGCGCCGATCGTGGTGGGGATCAGGCACACCAGCAGCGCGATCAGTTTGATCGGATCCTGCTCCTGCCCCGCGTACAGGCCCATCGGGCCGATCGCGACGACGGCCAGCAGGAAGATGATCGTCAGCGACGCCAGCAGGATGTTCAGCGCGATCTCGTTCGGCGTCTTCTGCCGCGCCGCCCCCTCCACGAGGGCGATCATCCGGTCCACGAACGACTGCCCGGGGGCCGCGGTGACGCGGACGACGATCCGGTCGGACAGTACGGTCGTGCCGCCGGTGACGGCGCACCGGTCGCCGCCGGATTCGCGGACGACGGGCGCGGACTCGCCGGTGATGGCCGACTCGTCCACGGTGGCGATGCCCTCGACGACGTCGCCGTCGCCCGGGATCACCTCACCGGCGACGACGACCACGCGGTCACCGACGACGAGGTCGGTGCCCGGCACCGATTCCAGAGCGCCGCTCGCCGCGACCCGGTGGGCGACCGTGTCCTGCTTCACCTTCCGCAGGCTTGCCGCCTGCGCCTTGCCCCGCCCCTCCGCGACCGACTCGGCGAGATTCGCGAACAGGACGGTGAACCACAGCCAGGCGGTGACCGCCCAGGAGAACAACGACGGGTCGGCGACGGCCATGACGGTGGTGACGACGGAACCGGCGAACACCACGAACATCACCGGGTTGCGGGCGAGGTGCCGCGGGTCGAGTTTGCGCAGCGCGCCCGGCAGCGCCGTCACCAGCTGGGCGGGGCTGAAGATCCCGGCCTTGACGGGCGCCGGAGCGTGGCCGCCGTCCGGCGTCGTCGCCGGGTCGGTCGCCGGACGACTGGTCACGTTCACACTCACTGCAGAGCCTCCGCGATCGGTCCCAGCGCGAGGGCCGGGAAGAATGTCAACGCCGCGACGAGCACGACGGTGCCGGTGAGCAGCCCGGTGAACATCGGGCCCGTCGTCGGCAGGGTGCCGGCGCCCGCGGCCGTCTTCTTCTGCGACGCCAGGGATCCGGCGAGCGCGAGGACGAAGAGGATCGGCAGGAACCGGCCGAACAGCATGCACACCCCGAGCGCGGCCTGGAACCAGTCGCTCGTGACCGTCAGCCCGCCGAACGCGCTGCCGTTGTTGTTCGACGCCGACGCGAACGCATACAGCACCTCCGAGAATCCGTGGATCGATCCGGGACTGCCGGGGTCGCCGCTGTTGCCCTGGTAACCGGTGGTCGAGGACAGGATCACGGTGATTCCCGTTCCGATCAGGACCAGCGCGGGCATCACCAGCACCGACAGTGCCGCGAGGGTGATCTCCCGTTGCCGTAGTTTCTTGCCGAGGTACTCGGGTGTGCGGCCGACGAGGAGTCCGCCGACGAAGACGGCGATCAGAGCGAGGACGAGAATGCCGTAGAGCCCGGTGCCCACACCGCCGGGCGCGATCTCCCCGAGCAGCATGTTCAGCAGCACGGCCCCGCCACCGAGCGGCGACAGGCTGTCGTGGGCGGAATTCACCGCGCCCGTGGACGTTCCCGTGGTGCTCACGGCGAACAGTGCGGTGCCCGGAATGCCGAAGCGGACTTCCTTGCCTTCCATCATCGCGCCTGCCGCGGTGGCGGCGACGCCGCGTCGTCCCGATTCGGCGGCGAGGGTGACGGCGAGCAGTGACCCCCACAGGATGCCCATCACGGCCAGCAGCGTCAGACCTTGTTTGCGATCGCCGACCATGGTGCCGAACGTGCGGGTGAGGGACACCGGGATCAGCAGGATCGCGAGGATCTCGACGATGTTGCTGACCGGGGTGGGGTTCTCGAACGGGTGTGCCGAGTTGGCGGCGAGGATGCCGCCGCCGTTGGTGCCGAGTTCCTTGATCGCCTCCTGCGAGGCGACGGGCGCCAGCGCGTTGGTGACGGCCCTGCCGTCCAGGCCGGTGGATTCGAAGCCCGTGTGGAACGACTGGATCACGCCCTGGCTCAACAGAATCAACGCGATGACAAACGAGAACGGCAGCAGGATCCGCAGACTGCCGCGGGTGAGGTCCACCCAGAAGTTGCCGATCTCACCGCCGCGGGCCACGCGGACGAACCCGCGGATCAGCGCGACCGCGACGGCCATGCCGACCGCCGCGGACACGAAGTTCTGCACGGCGAGTCCGACCGGCTGGGTCAGGTTGCCCATCGTGGTCTCGGGGGCGTAGGACTGCCAGTTGGTGTTGGTCACGAACGACACGGCCGTGTTGAACGCGACCGCGGGGCTGACCCCGGACAGGTCGCCGGACAGCGGCAGCACGCCCTGAATGCGTTGCAGGACATACAGGAAGAGCACGTCGGCCATCGAGAAGCCCAGCACGCTGCCTGCGTAGCCGTACCAGGTCTGCTCCGTGTGGGGGTTGATGCGGCACAGGCGGTACAGCACGGATTCGATCCGCAGGTGCCTGCGTGATTCGTACACGCGGGCCATGTAGTCGCCCACCGGCACGTACAGCACTGCGAGGACCGCGATCACGAACGCGATCTGCAGGCCGGCCGCGAGGGCGGGCGTCATCAGAACCGCTCCGGGTCGATGAGCGCGACCAGCAGATACACGACGAGCGCCGCCGCGATCGCGACGAGGGCGACAGCGAGTGTTCCGGCGGCGGTCATTTCACGCGTCCGGTCTGCAGGGCCCGGAGAACGAGCGCGCAACAGGCGAACCCGCCGAGCACGAGCGCAACGTAGGCCACGTCGGCCATGTGAGGATCCCTCTTCGTACTGATCCTGCGGTTCAGCGCAGGCATGACACCCCACGGTTGCGGGGTGTCATGCCAGCATCGCGCCGGATCCGGGCGACAGAGGCCTCGCTGACGAAGCGCTTACGGGACGACCACGGCTCTTGACGCTTTCCTTACGCGGTCCGGGTCAGCCGCGACACGGACGCGGGCACGGGTGTGCCGGTCGCCACCCACGGCGCAGGGACGGGCGCACCGGCGACCGATCGCACGGGGACGACGCCGGCCCACGCACTGCTCGCCTCGGCGGGTTCGCCCGGCGGCGCGTCCCGCACCTTGACGGTCCACTGCCCCGGCGTGATCGGGAGGGCGAGGGCCAGCGTCGCGGCGAGTTCCTTGCGCCGGTGTCCCCGGACCTCCCTGCTGCGACCGGGGATCAGCACGTCCGACAGCGCGTCCAGGGCGCCGGCGGATTCGTCCTGGTCCAGCGTCACGAGATTGCCGCGGACCACCGCGGATCGGTAGTTGGCCGACGAGTCGAACAGCGTGTCCGCGACGACGATTCCGTCGAGCATCGCGACGCACAGCACCGCGGGCGCGCCTGCCGCCACCTGCCGCAGCGCACCGGCGCCGGTGGAACCGTGCAGCAGGATCCTGTCGCCGTCGCGGGCGTAGAGCATCGGCACCGCCCAGGGCAGGCCGTCGACGACGGTGGCGAGGGTGCCCATCGGCGCGGCGTCGAGGACGGCGTCGAGTTGCGCTCGTTCGGTTCGGGCACGGTCCGGGTATCTCTTGATCTTGTCCACGAGACCATCCTCAACCCCATGTGGACCAGCCTCCAGATCCACAATCGCACATATCGGCAGACCAGTATTGTGGGTCCATGCCCCGGATCAGCCCCGAACTGCACCTGACGTTGCGGCTCCCCGACACCGACGCACCGCTTCGGCACCGCATCGCGGAGTCGATCCTCGACGAGATCCGAGGCGGCCGTCTGCGGCCCGGCGACCCGCTGCCCTCCACGCGGGCGCTCGCCGGCCACCTGACGGTCGCGCGGGCGTCGGTGGTCGACGCGTACGACGAACTCTGCTCGTCCGGATACGCGAACGCCCGCGCCGGTTCCGGCACCCGGATCGCGCCAGGTGCCGACGTGGCGGCCCGCGCGCACGTCGCCTCGCACGCGATCACGCACAGGTCGGAGCGGGCGTCGCAGGCCGTGCCCGCGACACCGGAGGCGCGGTGGGACCTCACCCCGGGCCACCCCGACCCCGGCCTGATCTCGACCACCGACTGGCGCCGGGCATGGCGGTCGGCCGCCGCCGCCCCGGTGACGTCCGACGTTCCGGGCCCTGACGGACACCCGGAATTGCGGCGCGCCCTCGCGGGGCATCTGCGCCGCACCCGGGGCATCGCGGCACGGCCCGACGAACTCGTCATCGTTCCGGGAGTGGGCTCCGCGCTCCGGACCCTCGTCGCCGCGGCCGGGCTGAGCGGCCGCGACGTGGTGTTCGAGGAGCCCGGCTACACCCGGGCCCGCCGGGACCTCGAGTCCTTGGGCTCCCGGACACGCTGCGTGCCCGTGGACGACGACGGCCTCGATCCCGCACTGCTGCGCAGCACCGACGCGGCGGCCTATTGCACGCCCGCCCACCAGTACCCGATGGGGGCCCGGATGCCGGTGGGCCGCAGGGCCCGGCTCGTCGCCGACGCCGCGGCGTCGGGAACGCTGATCATCGAGGACGACTACGACGGCGAGTTCCGCTACGACGTCTCGGCGTTGCCCGCCCTGCGCAGCATCGACCGCGGGCCCGACTGCGTGGCCTACGTGGGCACCGCGTCGAAGATCCTCACTCCCGCGATCCGGGTGGCGTGGGTGATCGCCCCACCGGCGCTGCGGCCGGGGATCGTCCGGGCGCTGGACACGACCGGCGAGGCCTGCTGCGCGATCACGGCCCTCGCGCTGGCGCATTTCATCGACTCGGGTGCGTTGTCGCGGCACCTCGCCCGCGCGTCCCGCACGTATGCGGCCCGCCGGTGCGCGTTCGTCGCCGGTCTGCATCAGCAACTGTCCGCGGTCGGCACGGACGGCGTCGGGGTCGCCGGCATCGACGCCGGTCTCCATGTCGTCCTGACACTGCCGCGCTCGGTCGACGACGTCGCCCTCTCGGCGGAACTGCAGGACCACGGGGTGACGGTGCCGAGCCTCGCCGACTACCGCACCACGCCGGGCGGACCCCGGGGACTGGTTTGCGGGTACGCCCGGCTGCCCGAATCTCAGGCGCGCGGCGCCGCCGGGGTGATCGGAGAGGTGGTCCGCCCGCACCTCCGCTGATACTGTTCGTTCGAACGAACAGTCACGGGGAGGGGCGAGATGAGCACGGGACAACTGGGCAGTGAACAGCGGCACGACGAGGAAGGCGACCGGGCACCGGGACTCGTCGAACAGGTGAACGCCCTGGTCTCCGGCGACACCACGTCGGTCGCGGCCACCCGCGCCGCACTCGACCGCATCGACGCGAGCCAGCCGACGCTCAACGCGTTCAAGGTGGTCCGCCGGAACAAGGCACTGGCCGAGGCCGCCGAAGCCGACCGCCGGATCGCCGCCGGTGAACGCCTCCCGCTCCTCGGTGTCCCGATCGCCGTCAAGGACGACGTCGACGTGGCCGGGGAGCCCACCGCGTTCGGCTGCCCGGGCGACTTCCCGCCCGCGGCGCGGGACTCCGAGATGGTGCGGCGACTGCGCGCCGCCGGTGCCGTCGTCGTCGGCAAGACCAACAGCCCCGAACTGGGGCAGTGGCCGCTCACCGGCGGACCCGCCTTCGGTCACACCCGCAACCCGTGGAACGGCGACCACACCCCGGGCGGGTCGTCCGGGGGCGCCGCGGCGGCCGTGTCCGCCGGCCTCGTGTCCGCCGCGATCGGCTCCGACGGCGCCGGTTCCATCCGCATCCCCGCCGCGTGGACCAACCTCGTCGGAATCAAACCGCAACGCGGCCGCATCTCCACCTGGCCCGCCGCCGAGGCGTTCTACGGTCTCACCGTCAACGGACCGCTGGCTCGGACGGTCGCCGACGCCGCCCTGCTCCTCGACGTCGCGGCAGGACCGCACGACGGCGACACTCACACCCCGCCACCGGTCACCGTCAGCGACGCCGTCGGCCGCGATCCCGGGCCGCTGCGCATTGCGCTGTCGCTGCGGATCCCCTTCACCGCCACCCCCACGACACTGCACCCCGAGGTGCGTCGGGGCGTCGCGCGGATCGCCGATGCGCTGCGCGGGCTCGGGCACCGCGTCGTGGTGGACGACCCCGACTACGGAATCATGTTCGGGCTCGGTTTCCTCCCCCGGTCGATGGTCGGCATCGACGACTGGATGCGGAAGGTCCCCGACCCGGCGCTCGTCGATCCCCGCACGAAGGGCAACGCCCGGACCGGGCGGCTGTTGCGCGGGGCCCCGCTGCGCGCCGCCCGGGCGGCCGAGCCGAGGATGCGGCGACGCGTCGGCGCCATCTTCGACGAGTACGACCTCGTCCTCGCCCCCACCACTGCCACTCCCCCGCCGAGGGTCGAGGGGATCGAGGGCATCGGTTCGTGGGCCACGGACAAGGTGATCACCGCGGTCTGCCCGTACGCGTGGCCGTGGAACGTGCTGGGCTGGCCGAGCGTGAACGTCCCGGCCGGGTTCACGTCCGGAAACCTGCCGATCGGCGCCCAGCTGATGGGGCACGACAACGCCGAGCCGCTCCTGGTTTCGGTTGCGGCCCAACTCGAGTCGGTGCTCCGGTGGGATCTGGAACGTCCCGGGAAGTGGTGGTGACCGTGGCGTCGACGGACGTCCGTGACCGGATCCTCGCGGCGGCGCTGCACATAGTCGGCACGGAAGGCATTCCCGGCGTGACCAATCGGCGGATCGCGGCGCAGGCCGGGGTGTCGCTCGGCTCCATCACGTACCACTTCCCCACGCAGACGGACCTGCTGCGCGCCGCGCTGTCGGGGTTCGTGACGGAGGAGACGCAGCGGCTGTCGGAGCTGGCGGAGGGGTACCGGGACAAGGGGCTGAGCTTCGAGGACGTCGCCGCCCTGACGGAGAAGGTCGCGAAGGATCTGGCGTTCTCCGCCGAGCGGATCGCCCCGTTCGAGCTGTACATCCAGGCGGGCCGCGATCACGAACTCCGTCAGGCCGCCGCCGAATGTTTCGCCGCGTACGACGAATTGACGGTGACGATCCTCACCGCCCTCGGTGTCCCCGACGCGGCGTCCGTCGCCCCGACGGTCGTGGCGACCATCGCCGGCCTGCAGTTGCGGAGGCTCGCCACCGGCAGCGACGGGGAGCACGATTTCGCGGCGTCGGTGCTGCTGCTCCTCCGGGCCGCCGGCCCCGTGAGCGGCTGACGAGTCCCTGGACTCGCTGACCACGCACGGGCGGCGGAGCCGCCTAGAACCCCAGCCTGCCGAGCTGTTTCGGGTCGCGCTGCCAGTCCTTGGCGACCTTCACGTGCAGTTCGAGGAAGATCTTCGTGCCGAGCAGTTTCTCGATCTGCAGCCGCGCCTTGGTCCCCACGTCGCGGAGGCGGGCGCCGCCCTTGCCGATCACGATGCCCTTCTGCGACGGCCGCTCGACGTACAGCAGCGCGTGCACGTTGAGCAGTTCGCCCTGCTTCTCGGTGCGGCCCTCGCGGGGGATGATCTCCTCGATGACCACGGCCAGCGAGTGCGGCAGTTCGTCGCCGAGCCCCTCGAGAGCGGCCTCGCGAATGAGTTCGGCCATCAGCGTCTCTTCGGGTTCGTCGGTGAGTTCGCCGTCCGGGTAGAACGCCGGCCCCTCCTCCATCTTCGACGCGAGGACGTCGACCAGCACCTCCACCTGCTCGCCGGACGCGGCGGACACCGGCACGACGTCCGTCTCCGGCCCGAGGAGCTTGGAGACGGCCAGCAACTGCTGCCCGACCATGTCCTTGCTGACCTTGTCGATCTTCGTGACGATGCCGACGAGCGTGGTCTTCGGGGCGATCTGCCGGACCTGCTGCACGATCCACCGGTCGCCGGGGCCGATCTTCTCGTCCGCCGGGATGCACAGACAGATGACGTCGACCTCGGAGTAGGTGTCGCGCACGAGGTCGTTGAGGCGCTGGCCGAGGAGCGTCCGCGGCCGGTGCAGCCCCGGGGTGTCGACGAGGATCAGCTGCGCGTGGTCGCGGTGCACGATGCCGCGGATGGTGTGCCGGGTGGTCTGCGGCCGCGAGGACGTGATCGCGATCTTGCTGCCCACCAGCGCGTTGGTCAGCGTGGACTTGCCCGTGTTGGGCCGTCCGACGAAACAGACAAATCCGGAACGGAATTCGGGTTTACTCATGTTGCTCCTCGATCACGGATCCATCGGTTCGCGCGAAGACGACGGCCGCCTGCGCACTGACTTCGTGTAGCGCGGCGATGCCCGGGTCGTCCGGGTTCCCGCCGATCACGGCTGCCGCCTCGAAACCCTCGGCACCACTCGACACCGCCGCCGCGAGGGCCGCCTGCAACGCGGTCAGCGACAGCGCCGTCAACGCGACCGCGCCGGCCGCGTAGGTGCGGCCGTCGAGGTCGCGGACGGCGGCGCCCTGGCCACTTCCGGTGCGGCCGAACGCTCCTCGCGCGAGCACGATCAGTTTCGCGTCCTCGGCGTCCAGTTCAGTCATCGTCGCCCTCCCGTTCACGGTCGTTGACGTCGTCGTCCTCGTCGATCGGTGCGCGTTGCACGAAGACCGTGCTGATCCGCACCCGCCCACGCACGTCGGGCGAACCCTCACCGCGCAGGACGAGACCGTGCGAGACGACCTCCGATCCCGGGAGCGGCACCCTGCCGAGTTCGTATCCGATGAGCCCACCGACTGTTTCGACTTCGTCGTTCTCCACCTCGATGCCGAACAGTTCACCGAGATCCTCGATCGGCAGCCGCGCGGACACCCGGTACATGCCGTCGCCGAGGTCCTCGACGGGCGGGGTCTCGTCCTGGTCGTATTCGTCGGCGATCTCCCCGACGATCTCCTCGATGACGTCCTCGATGGTGACCAGGCCTGCGATGCCGCCGTATTCGTCGACCAGCACGGCCATGTGGTTGCGGTCGCGCTGCATCTCGGCGAGCAGGCTGTCGAGGGGTTTGGAATCGGGCACGAACACGGCCGGCCGCATCACGTCGCCGACGAGGACACTGCGTCCACCGTCGCGGGAGTGGTACGTCTGCTGCACGAGGTCCTTGAGGTAGACCACGCCGAGGACGTCGTCGACGTTCTCCCCGATCACGGGGATCCGCGAATGTCCGCTGCGGACGGCCAGCGACGTCGCCTGCCCCGCGCTCTTGTCGTTCTCGATCCACACCATCTCGGTGCGCGGCACCATCACCTCGCGGGCAGAGGTGTCGCCGAGTTCGAACACGGACTGGATCATCCGGCGTTCCTCGTCGGCGACGACGCCGCGTTCCTGCGCCATGTCGACGAGTTCGCGCAATTCGATCTCGGACGCGAAGGGGCCGTTGCGGAATCCCTTACCCGGGGTGATCGCGTTACCGATCAGGATGAGCAGGCGGCTGATCGGGCCGAGCAGGGTTCCGATGACCTGCAGGGGAAGCGACGTGATCAACGCGATCGTGTACGCGTGCTGGCGGCCGAGCGTGCGCGGGCCGACCCCGATCACCACGTAGTCGACGAGCACCATGATGACGGCGGTGAACGTGAGCGCCCACACGGGTTCGAGGAGGTCGGACAGGCCACCGACGAGCACCACCGTCGCCGTGATCTCGCACAGGATGCGCAGCAGCACCATGAGATTCACGTAGCGGGGGCGATCCGACAGGATGCGGAGCACCCGGGTGGCGCCGGGGCGATCCTCCTTCGCCATCTCCTCGATGCGCGCAGACGAGATCGTGTTGAGCGCGGAATCGACGGCGGCGAAGACACCACCGAGAGGGACGAGGACGATCGCGAGGACGATCAGCGCGATGGCGCTACTCACAGAAGACCCTTCACGTGGCGGTTACTGATCCGGGGCGTCGAAGAAGCCGGCCTTGCCGAGCAGCTTCTGGTCCCGGGCAGCGAGCGCGGCGTCCCGTTCGGCCTGGCGCAGATCCTCGTACCAGTCGTCGAGCAACTGGTTCTGCAGGCCGAACATCTCCTTCTCCTCCTCCGGTTCGGCGTGGTCGTAGCCGAGAAGGTGAAGCACACCGTGCACGGTGAGCAGAGCGAGTTCGTGGGCTAGCGGATGACCGGCCTTGTCGGCCTGGTCGGCGGCGAAGGACGGGCACAGCACGATGTCGCCGAGCATCGACGGTCCCGGCTCGGGTGAATCCGGGCGGCCGCCGGGCTCGAGCTCGTCCATCGGGAACGACATCACGTCGGTGGGACCGGGCAGGTCCATCCACCGCATGTGGAGGTCGGCCATGGTGGCCGAGTCCACGAGGACCATCGACAACTCGGCCGCGGGGTGCACGTCCATCCTCGCGATCACGAAGCGGGCAACGCTGATCAGCTCCTCTTCGGAGACGTCCATGCCCGATTCGTTCGAGACTTCGATGCTCATGTGTGTCGCTTCCTCCTGGTTCCGGCGACACTCACCCTACCGTCGTGGAGAACGCGAGTGCGCCGCTCTCCGCTGTGCGCGGTTCCCGAGCTCGACCTTGCCGTCCCGGTCCGCCTCGAAACGCTCGTACGCGTCGACGATGTCGGACACCAGCCGGTGCCGGACCACGTCGCTGCTGTTGAGTTCGGCGAAGTAGATGTCGTCGATGTCACCGAGGATCTCGGTGGCCGCGCGGAGCCCGGACCGGGCGCCGCCCGGAAGGTCCACCTGCGTGACGTCGCCGGTGACGACGACCTTGGAACCGAAGCCGAGGCGGGTGAGGAACATCTTCATCTGCTCGGCGGTGGTGTTCTGCGCCTCGTCGAGGATGATGAACGCGTCGTTGAGCGTGCGTCCGCGCATATAGGCGAGCGGCGCCACCTCGATGACACCCGATTGCATCAGCTTCGGGATGGCCTCGGGGTCCATCATGTCGTGCAGGGCGTCGTGCAGCGGCCGCAGGTACGGATCGATCTTCTCGTGCAGCGTGCCGGGCAGGAAGCCGAGCCGCTCCCCCGCCTCGACCGCGGGGCGGGTGAGGATGATCCGCGACACCTGCTTGGTCTGCAGGGCCTGCACCGCCTTCGCCATGGCGAGGTACGTCTTGCCGGTGCCCGCCGGCCCGATGCCGAACACGATGGTGTTGGCATCGATCGCGTCGACGTACCGCTTCTGGTTCAGCGTCTTCGGCCGGATCGTCTTGCCGCGGCGCGACAGGATGTCGAGGGTGAGGACCTCGGCGGGCGAATCGCTCAGGCCCTGCGTGAGCATGCCGACCGTGCGGCGCACCGCGTCGGGGGTCAGCGGCTGCCCGCGGCCGACGATGGCGCTCAGTTCGGCGATGACCCGCTCGGCGAGCGCGACGTCACCGGGCCGTCCCGTCAACGTGACGGCGTTGCCGCGTACATGGATGTCTGCGTCCAGGACCCGTTCGAGAGCGCGCAGATTCTCGTCGGAAGAACCGAGGAGAGGCGGGACCGTTTCGGGTGGGAGATCGATACTCGAACGCACGGTGCGTTCCGCCGGACGCGTGGCGCCGAACGTCTCGCCGTTCTGGTCTTGTTCGCTCACGTGAGGGATATGGCCTTCTTCCGGGTTCCTGGTCGGTCACGACGGTCGTCGCGATGAAGGAAGTCTATCGCTCGCAGGTCACAGCGCCCACTCGTTTACGCGACGCCGTCACCGATCCGCGACGTCCGGATTCTCGCGCAGCCACCGGCGCGCCTCGTCCACGACGCGGGCGCCCTCGGCCGGAATCAAGCCGAGCACCGCGAGGTACGCGACGGCGAACGACTCGCCCGAATCCTGCACTGCGCCGGAATTCGCCTGGTCCAGCAGGGTGATCGTCATCGCTTCCGCGAGGGCCACCAGCACCGTCGACGGCAGGTAGGACGCGAACACCCCCGACTGCCGGCCACGCTCGACCACCCGCACGTCCCGGTCGCGGACCACCCCGAGGAGGTCGTGGATGCGCTGCTCGCCGAGTTCGCGACGGGCGAACGACAGCAGCATGCGAAAGCGGTCGCCGATCGGCCACGTTCGCAGCGCCATCACGGCGACCGCGAGGTCGGGACGCTCCGGCTGCCGCGCCTCGTCCCCCATGGCGACCACGAGGGCGGCGGAGGCCTCGTCGGCGATGCCCTCGACGAGCGCCTCGCGGCTGGGGAAATGAGCGTAGACGGTGCGGCGCACGACCCCGGCGGCCCGCGCGACGTCGTCCATGCTCGCGTCCGGGTCGGCGATGAAGGCGGCGACTGCGGCGTCGAGAATTCGCGCCCGGTTGGCGCGCGCGTGACTTCGGCGGGTCTTCCCGGGGTCACCGGGCGACTTCGTCGGGACAGACACGGGCGGAACTCCCTCGCTGGTTGGTGTGATCTACGCCAATCGTACTTGCACACTGGTGTGCAAGTAGCTAACTTACACATCACTGTGCAATTAACTGCGCCGATCCGATCGAGCACAACCCCAGGAGCGTCGACATGACCACCGTGATGAACACACCGGTCTCCCGAATGGACGGGCCGTACTCCCGACGCTGGGCCGCGCTCGGCGTGCTCTGCCTGAGCCTGCTGATCGTCGTGATGGCCAACACCGCCCTGATCGTCGCGGCCCCCGACATGACCCGCGACCTCGCCCTGAGCAGCTCCGATCTGCAGTGGGTGATCGACGGCTACACCGTTCCCTACGCCGCGCTGATGCTCCTGTTCGGCGTGATCGGCGACAAGTACAGCCGGCGCGGCGCGCTACTCGCGGGACTGCTCGTGTTCGGCGCCGGCGCCGTCGTCGGCAGCCTCGCCGACACCACCACGGCCGTCGTCGCAGCACGCATGGTCATGGGCGTCGGAGCGGCGATCATCATGCCCGCCACACTGTCCCTCCTCGTGGCCACGTTCCCGCGGGCCGAACGGGCGCGGGCCATCGCCGCCTGGGCCGCGACGTCCGGGCTCGCCATCGCCCTCGGGCCGCTGCTCGCCGGCTGGCTGCTGGAGAGCCACTCGTGGAGCGCCACCTTCCTCGTCAACGTCCCGATCGCCGCCGTCGCGATGGTCGCGGCGCTGATGCTCGTGCCGCCGTCGAAGGCCGACGGCCGGGGTCCGATCGACTGGCTGGGCGGGCTGCTGTCGGTGACGACCATCGGGTCGCTCGTGTACGCGATCATCGACGGATTCCACTTCGGCTGGGGCGCAGGCGCTGTCGGCGCCGCGATCACCGCGGGGGTGGGTCTCGGACTGTTCGTCGTGTGGGAGTTACGCCATCCGCAGCCACTGCTCGACGTCCGCAGGCTGGGCAGGCGCGAGGTGGGTGGGTCCACCCTCGCCGTGCTGTTGCTGTTCCTCGCGGCGTTCGGGTCGATCTACTACATGTCGCAGGAATTCCAGTTCGTGCTGGGGCTCAGCCCTCTCGCCACCGGCGTCCACCTGCTGCCGCTCGCCGCAGCGGTGTCGGTCGGATCGTTGCTCAGCGGGCGCGTGAACCCGAGGCTCGGCACCCGGGTCACCGTCGTCACCGGCATGGTGATCGCGGCCGCGGGCGTGCTGCTGACGACGACCGTGGACGGCAGTTCGGACTACCTCGACTTCCTGGCCCCGCTGATCCTGCTCGGCGTCGGAATCGGCCTCAGCGTGTCCCCCGCCACGGACGCCATCATGGGCAACTTCCCCGAGAGCGACCTCGGCGCCGCGGGCGGCCTCAACGACACCGCGATCGAACTGGGCGGATCGCTCGGGATCGCGATCCTCGGCTCGGTCCTCGCATCGGCGTACAAGGACGACGTCGCCGGTTTCCTCGACACACTGCCCGTCGGTCAGCTGTCCGGGGAGCAGGCCGCGCAGGCCGCCCAGGCAGCGGACGTCGCGGGCGACTCGATCGGCGGAGCGTCGGTCGTGGCCGCGGAACTGGGCAGAAACCCGCTGTTCGCGTCGCAGTCCCAGGCGCTCCTCGACGCCGCGGGAACGGCGTTCGCGAACGCCGTCTCCCAGGCCGGCCTGGTCGGCGGACTCGCGCTGGGCATCGGCGCGGTGGTAGTGGCGCTCGTCCTGCCCGGACGCACGGTCACATCCGAATCCGGGGACCGCAGTTCAGAACTCGCCGTCGTCGGACAGTAGGGCGTCCCGCGAGATCTTCCAGCACTCGGTGTCGGGATTCAGGAACGCGTAGTGGTCTTCCCCGTCGACGACGTGCAGCGCGACGGGATCGCCTGCCGCCCGCGCCGCCTCGCTGTACCGGACGCTCACCTTCGCCGGAACCTGCGCGTCCTCGGTGCCGTGGATGCACACCACCGGCACCCCGGTGGGGATGCGGTGCAGCGGGGACGCGGCGCGGTACCGGTCCGGGTCCTCGTCGAACGGCACCCCGAGGAGGTCCTCGATATACCCGATCCGCCGGCCGCGTTCCCCCGCCGAGGCGAGGTCGAGGGCACCTGCCTGGGACACGACCCTGTCCGGCCGGACCGTCGTCTGCCGCTGACCGGCCAGCCACACCGCGAGTTGCCCGCCGGCCGAGTGACCGACGACCCGGACCTTCGAGAGGTCGAACGGGACCGGCGACCGCTCGGCGACCGGACCGGCGATCGCGTCGAGCGCGGCGAGGACGTCGGCGGACATCTCGTCCCACCGGCCGCCCGCACCGAGCCTGCGGTATTCGATGTTCCAGACGGCGACGCCGTGGCGTGCCAGGTCGACCGCGAAACTCGTGCCTAGGTTCAGGTGGTATTTCCCGCTCCAGAAACCGCCGTGAACGACCATCACCACCGGCACCGGGGTCGACACCGGTTCCTCGGGCGGATAGAAGTGCCCGAACTGCTGCGGTTCGGTTCCGTAGGCGATGCGAATGCGGTCCACGGACAGTCAGGCTAGCGGGGCCGCGCCCCAGCGGTCGGTGAGGACGCCGATGGCGCCCAGCGCGACGGCCGCGGCGGTCGAGGTCCGCAGGACGTGCGGTCCGAGCAGCACCGGCACGGCGCCCGCCTCGGACAGCGCGGTGATCTCGTCCTCGGAGATGCCTCCCTCGGGACCGACGACGAGCACGATCTCGGCCGCCGAACGCAGCGGAAGCTCGGCGAGGCCCTGCGTCGCCGCCTCGTGCAGCACGGCGACGACTCCGCCCCGGCCGACCACCGCACGGACGACGGCGAGCATCCCGGCGGTGCGGTGCAGATCCGACACCTCGGGCACGATCGCCCGCCGGGACTGCTTGGCGGCGGCGAGAGCCGCGCTACGCCAGCGAGCGACACCCTTCGCGACCTTCGGGCCCTCCCACCGCGCCACACACCGCGACGACTGCCACGGCACGATCGCGTCGACCCCGGCCTCGGTGGCCAGCTCGACCGCCAGCTCGGACCGCTCCGCCTTCGGAAGCGCCTGCACCACCGTCACACTCGGCGACGGCGCCGTCACCTGACGACGCTCGTGGACGGTGAGTTCGAGCCGGTCCTTACCGGCCGCCGTCACCTCGGTGTCGGCGAGACCACCCCGGCCGTCGGCCAGCACGATCCGCTCCCCCACACCGATCCGGCGCACCGTCGCGGCGTGCCTGCCCTCCGGGCCGTCCAGGACGGCGGTGCTCCCCACCTCGGGCAGCGGGTCGAGGAAGAAGACCGTCGCCGCCACGGTCAGCGACCGCTGAACGCTTCACGCAGGCGCGAGAACAATCCGCCGCTGTGCTGGGACCCGGTGGAGACGACCTCGGCGATGTCGCGGTCGCGCAGGTCCTTGAGTTCGCGGAGAAGCTTCGTCTCCTTGTGGTCGAGACGCGACGGAACCACGACCTCGAGGTGTGCGTGCACGTCGCCGCGGATACCGGACCGCAGCTTCGGCATGCCGTGCCCGCGCAGTACCGTCACCGACCCCGGCTGGGTGCCCGGCTCGATGGTGATCTCCTTGGGACCGTCGATGATCGTGTCGATCGTCACGGTCGTGCCGAGGGCGGCGTCGATCATCGGAACCCGGATCGTGCAGTGCAGGTCCTCGCCGTCGCGCACGAACACCTCGTGCGCCTGCTCGACGACCTCGACGTACAGGTCGCCCGCGGGTCCGCCGCCGGGACCGACCTCGCCCTGCGCGGCGAGACGGATCCGCATGCCGCCAGCGACGCCGGCGGGCACCTTCACCGTGATGTCGCGGCGGGCACGCACCCGGCCGTCGCCGCCGCACTTGTGGCACGGGTCGGGAATCGTCTCGCCCGCGCCGCGACAGGTGGGGCACGGCCGGGACGTCATGACCTGACCGAGGAACGAACGCTGCACCGACTGGACCTCGCCCGCGCCGCCACACGTCTCACAGCGCACCGGCTTGGAGTCGCCGTTGGTGCCCGAACCGGTGCAGCTGTCGCACAGGATCGCTGTCTCGACGGTGACGTGCTTGCTGACACCGGTCGCGCACTCCGCCAGCGTGAGCTTGGTGCGCAGCAGTGAATCGGCGCCCGGCTGGACACGGCCGCGCGGCCCGCGGCCCGCACCGCCTCCGCCGCCGAAGAACGCTTCGAACACGTCGCCGAGGCCACCACCGAAACCGCCGCCGAAGCCGGCACCGCCTCCGCCGCCGCCCGAGGAGAGAGGGTCGCCGCCGAGGTCGACGATGCGGCGCTTCTCCGGATCCGACAGCACCTCATAGGCCGTCGAGATGTCCCGGAACCGGGCCTGCGCCGCCTCGTCGGGGTTCACGTCCGGATGCAGTTCCCTCGCCAGCTTGCGGTACGCGCGCTTGAGCTCCTGATCGGTCGCCTTCTGATCGACGCCGAGCGTTGCGTAGTAATCCCGTGCCACGTTGAGTCTCTCGTCCTTCTCTACTTCGTTATCTCGCCACTAGTACCTGTGCGCGCTGTCTACGCGCGGCGCTGTCGCCGGGCCGGCCGTCACCGCTCGGCGAGCACCTGGCCGATGTATCTCGCAACGGCTGCCACCGACGCGATTGTTCCCGGATAGTCCATCCGGGTAGGTCCGAGCACGCCCATTCCGCCGAGCACGGTGCCCGCCGCACCGTAGCCGGTCGAGATGACGGAGGTGCCGCGCATCTGCTCCACCTGGGTTTCCTCCCCGATCCGGACCGTCACCGTGCCCGCGTCCTGGGTGGCGGCCAGCAGCTTGAGCACCACCACCTGCTCCTCGAGCGCCTCGAGGACCGCGCGCAGCGAACCGGGGAATCCGCTGATTCCCGTGAAATCGGCCGCGTTGCGGGTCAGGTTCGCGGTGCCGCCGAGGACGAGGCGCTCCTCGGGGTGCTCGACGAGCGTTTCCACGAGCACGGTGGCCGAACGGATGACGGCGTCGCGCAGATCTTCGGGGGCCTCGTCGGCCAGTTCCGACACGGCGATGGACGCCGCCGCGAGCCGTTTGCCGTCGAGGGCTCCGCCGAGCAGTCCACGCAGCCGCGCCAGGTCCTCGTCGTCGAGGACGTCGCCGAGTTCGACGATGCGCTGATCCACTCGGCCCGAATCGGTGATGAGCACCAGCAGCAGCCGGGCGGGGGTCAGCGCGACCACCTCGAGGTGGCGGACGGACGACGCCGAGAGTGTGGGATATTGCACAACCGCGACCTGGCGTGTGAGTTGCGCGAGCAGGCGCACACCGCGCCGGAGGACGTCGTCCAGGTCGACGCCGGACTCGAGGAAATCGAGGATCGCGCGACGCTCCGCCGTCGACAGCGGCTTCACGTCGGCGATGCGGTCGACGAACTGCCGGTATCCCTTGTCGGTGGGGACACGGCCCGAACTCGTGTGCGGCTGGGCGATGTAGCCCTCGCTCTCGAGGAACGCCATGTCGTTACGCACCGTCGCACTGGAAACACCCAGATTGTGCCGCTCGACCAGCGCCTTCGATCCCACCGGCTCCTGGGTCGAGACGTAGTCGGCGACGATGGCGCGGAGAACCTCGAACCGTCTGTCGTCCGTACTCGACATCGCCGTCCACCTCCAATTCTCGATCGTCACGAGCAGCGACGTCACCGAACCTTCGTTCGGGTCGGCCGTCACATCCCCTGAGCTACGCGCAGATGCGCGTGCGTCTCGGCTCGGTCCAGTCTAATCGTCGCGTCGCCGATACCGGTTCAGGCCTTACTGTGGTGGGCGGAGACGAGCAGAGGCAACCACCACGGGCGGATGACGAGGCGATGATTTTCAAAGGTGTCATGGACGGCAAGCCGTACCCGGACCACGGGTTGTCGCTGCGCGACTGGTCCAAGATCCCGCCGCGGCAGGTGCGGCTCGACGAGATCGTCACCACGACCAAGGTTCTCGAACTCGACCGGCTGCTGTCGGAGGACTCGACATTCTACGGCGACCTGTTCCCGCACGCCGTGCAGTGGCACGGGGTGCTCTACCTCGAGGACGGGTTGCACCGGGCGGTGCGCTCGGCGCTGCGGAACCGCGTCGTGCTGCACGCCCGCGTGTTCGACTACGACGAGATGCCCGGCATCGTCACGGCCTGAGACGGAAGCGTCTCAGCGCAGCACCGTCCGGACCACGGCGTCGGCGAGGAGCCGACCGCGGTCGGTCAGCACCAGGTGCTCCCCCGCACGCACCAGCAGTCCGTCGGCGACCACCGTCTCGGCC
This sequence comes from Rhodococcus sp. NCIMB 12038, assembly GCF_002165735.1. Classification (NCBI taxonomy): domain Bacteria; kingdom Bacillati; phylum Actinomycetota; class Actinomycetes; order Mycobacteriales; family Nocardiaceae; genus Rhodococcus; species Rhodococcus sp. NCIMB 12038. The sequence continues at coordinate 185,212 of NZ_NHML01000017.1, read as the reverse complement.
GCGCGCTGCTCCGCGTCGTCCAGTTCCGCCACGGGAAGTCCCGTGCGCAGCCGCGCCGTCAGCATGACCCGCTCGACGTGGACGTCCTCCTCCGTCAGTTGCTCGCTGCCACCGACCGGCAGGCTTCCCGCCGCCAACTGGTCCGCGTAGCGCGCCGGATGCTTGACGTTCCACCAGCGCACACCGCCGACGTGGCTGTGCGCGCCCGGCCCGGCGCCCCACCAGTCGCCGCCGTCCCAGTAGCCCAGATTGTGCAGGCAGGCCGCGTCCTCGCGCGCCCAGTTCGACACCTCGTACCAGGTCAGGCCCGCCTCCGCGAGCCGGGCGTCGATCCGCTCGTACCGCGACGCGAGCACGTCGTCGTCGGGGGCGGGCAGTTCCCCGCGGCGCACCTTCCGCGCCAGGGCGGTGCCGTCCTCGACGATCAGCGCGTACGCGGACACGTGGTCGACGCCCGCCGAGAGCACCGCGTCGAGCGACAGGTCGAGGTCCTCGTCGCGCTCCCCCGGCGTTCCATAGATGAGGTCGAGATTGACGTGCCCGAACCCGGCGGACCGCGCCTCCAGCGCCGCCGCCACCGCACGCCCCGGCGTGTGGGTGCGGTCGAGGACCTTCAGCACGTGCTGCGCCGCCGACTGCATGCCCAGCGAGATCCGCGTGAATCCGCCCGCGAGCAATCGGTCGAAGAACTCCGGCGACGTGGACTCCGGATTCGACTCGGTGGTCACCTCGGCGCCGTCCGCGAGCCCGAAACTCGAGCGGACCGCGCCGAGGACGTCCGCCAGGCCGTCGCCGCCGAGAAGGGACGGCGTGCCGCCGCCGACGAACACCGTGTCGACTGCCGGAGCGCCCGTCATCTGCGCGGCCAGGTCGAGTTCGCGGCGCAAACCCTCCATCCACGACTGCGGCGACGCCGACGTCCCCAGCTCACCGGCCGTGTACGTGTTGAAATCGCAGTATCCGCAGCGTGTGGCACAGAAAGGCACATGCACGTAGATCCCGAACGGACGGCTGCCCACACCCGCCAGCGCACTCTCGGGCAGCGCGAATGCCGCCGCCTCACCCCGACCGACCGTGGTAGTACTCAATCCGCTCACCCCACCAGTGTCCATGGTCGGCTCGCCTCCGTGTCCATGGTCGGCTCGCCTCCGTGTCCATGGCCGGCTCGCCTCCGTGTCCATGGCCGGCTCGCCTCCGTGTCCATGGCCGGCTCCCCACCGGTGACCACCCCACCGTCAACGGCCCCTCGTCGTGATATTTCCCGCAAAAATGGTGGAAATCGGTGCCCGGCTCTGCGTGAGCGATCTGACGTGGCACAATGGTCTGCATGACCGGACCCGGAGTGCGACTTGTGGCGCGTCGCCACGTCGATCTCAAGCGTGTCTGCAGCTGTTGTTGTCTGCCCTGTCTCGCGCAGTAATTCAGCCTGTCAGCCCGTTCATCTTTCTTCTCGACTTCCGGCCGGATTCGAATGCCCCGAGCGAGGATCAGCCCTCCTCCTCGGCCTCAGCCGGTGCATCTTGAGATTCAGGAGTGCTCCATGACGTCGACCACCGACGCCTCCCCCGCTGCCGCCCAGGCAGCACCCGCGCGCACGCGCACGGCAAAGCCGGCCCGGCGTCGCGCCGAAGGCCAGTGGGCCCTCGGCTACCGCGAGCCCCTCAATGCCAACGAGCAGGCCAAGAAGGACGACAACCCGCTCAACGTCCGGGCACGCATCGAGAACATCTACTCGAAGCAGGGCTTCGACAGCATCGACAAGGGCGACCTGCGGGGCCGCATGCGCTGGTGGGGTCTCTACACCCAGCGCGAGCAGGGCTACGACGGCACGTTCACCGGCGACGAGAACATCGACCTGCTCGAAGCCAGGTACTTCATGATGCGAGTCCGCTGCGACGCCGGCGCCCTGAACGTCGAGCAGTTGCGGACCATCGCCGGGATCTCCACCGAGTTCGCCCGCGACACCGCCGACCTCTCGGACCGAGAGAACGTCCAGTACCACTGGATCGAGGTCGAGAACGTCCCCGAGATCTGGAAGCGCCTCGAAGGCGTCGGCCTCAAGACCACGGAAGCGTGCGGCGACTGCCCCCGCGTCGTCCTCGGTTCACCGCTGGCAGGCGAATCGCTGTCCGAGGTCCTCGACCCGACTCCCGCGATCGACGAGATCGTCCGCCGCTACATCGGCAAGCCCGAGTACTCCAACCTGCCGCGCAAGTTCAAGACCGCGATCTCCGGCCAGCAGGACGTGGTGCACGAGATCAACGACGTCGCGTTCGTCGGCGTCAACCATCCCGAGCACGGTCCCGGCCTCGACCTGTGGGTCGGCGGCGGCCTGTCCACCAACCCGATGCTGGCGCAGCGCGTCGGCGTCTGGGTGCCGCTCGACGAGGTTCCCGACGTGTGGGAGGCCGTCGTGTCGATCTTCCGCGACTACGGCTACCGCCGGCTGCGGAACAAGGCTCGCCTGAAGTTCCTGGTGAAGGATTGGGGCATCGAGCGGTTCCGCGAGGTCCTCGAGACCGAGTACCTGAAGCGCAAGCTCATCGACGGCCCCGCGCCGGAGAAGCCCACCCGGCCGATCGACCACGTCGGTGTGCAGAAGACCCGCAACGGCCTCAACGCCGTCGGGGTCGCCCCCATCGCGGGTCGCGTGTCGGGCACGATCCTGGCCAAGGTCGCGGACGCCGCCGAGCGTGCGGGCAGCGACAAGATCCGCTTCACGCCGTACCAGAAGCTGATCATCCTCGACGTCGCCGACGACAAGCTCGAGCAGCTGATCGCCGACCTGGACGAGCTGGGCCTGCCCGCGCGTCCGTCGCACTGGCGCAAGAACCTGATGGCCTGCTCGGGCATCGAGTTCTGCAAGCTGTCGTTCGCGGAGACGCGGAAGCGCTCGCAGGTGCTCGTTCCCGAGCTCGAGCAGCGGCTCGCCGACATCAACGCGCAGCTCGACGTGCCGATCACGATCAACATCAACGGCTGCCCCAACTCCTGCGCCCGCTCGCAGGTCGCGGACATCGGGTTCAAGGGAATGCTCGTCGACGACGGCGAGGGCAACCAGGTGGAGGGCTTCCAGGTCCACCTCGGCGGCAGCCTCGGATTCGATTCGGCCTTCGGCCGGAAGCTTCGCCAGCACAAGGTCACCAGCGCCGAACTCGGTGACTACATCGATCGCGTCGTCCGGCACTTCGTGAAGCACCGCAACGAGGGTGAACGCTTCGCGGAATGGGTCGTGCGCGCAGACGAAGGAGACTTGCGTTGAATCTCGCCACAGCCACACAGGAGGACCTCCGGCTCCTTGCCGCGCAGGGGGCGGCAAGTCTCGAAGGCGCCTCCGCGCGGGAATTGTTGCAGTGGACGGAGGACACGTTCGGCAGCGACTACATCGTCGCGTCGAATATGCAGGACGGTGTGCTCGTTCACCTCGCCGCCCAGATTCATCCCGGCGTGGACGTGCTGTTCCTCGACACCGGCTACCACTTCGCGGAGACCATCGGCACCCGTGACGCCGTCGAGCAGGTCTACGGCGTCAACGTGATCAACGCGCGGGCCGAGGCGAGTGTCGCCGAACAGGACGCGGCGGAGGGCAAGGATCTGTTCGCCCGCGAACCCAACCGGTGCTGCGCGCTGCGGAAGGTCGCCCCGCTGAAGAAGACGCTCGCAGGCTACAAGGCGTGGGTCACCGGCATCCGCCGGGTCGAGGCCCCCACCCGCGCCAACGCCCCCCTGATCTCGTTCGACGACGCGTTCGGTCTGGTGAAGATCAATCCGATCGCCGCGTGGTCCGACGAAGACATGCAGTCCTACATCGACGAGCACTCGATTCTGGTGAATCCTCTCGTCGACGAGGGCTATCCGTCCATCGGGTGCGCTCCGTGCACCAGCAAGCCAGCCCCCGGCAGCGATCCGCGCAGCGGCCGCTGGGCCGGTCAGGCCAAGACAGAATGCGGGTTGCACGCCTCATGACCATCGACATCTCCACTTCCCTCGCAGAAGCCGCCGCCCGGCCGCAGTTGGACGGAACGCAGTTCGACACGCTCGACGCACTCGAGTCGGAAGCGATCCACATCTTCCGCGAGGTCGCGGGCGAGTTCGAACGCCCCGTGATCCTGTTCTCCGGCGGCAAGGACTCCACGGTGCTGCTGCACCTGGCGATCAAGGCGTTCTGGCCTGCACCGCTGCCGTTCGCGCTGCTGCACGTCGACACGGGCCACAACCTGCAGGAAGTCCTCGACTTCCGCGATCACGTCGTGTCCAAGTACAACCTGCGCCTGCACGTCGCGAAGGTCGAGGACTACCTCGCCGACGGCCGGCTCACCGAGCGTCCCGACGGGATCCGGAACCCGCTGCAGACGGTTCCCCTGCTCGACGCGATCTCCGAGAACCGTTTCGACGCGGTCTTCGGTGGCGCTCGCCGCGACGAGGAGCGGGCCCGGGCCAAGGAGCGCATCTTCTCGCTGCGCAACAGTTTCGGCCAATGGGATCCGAAGAAGCAGCGCCCTGAACTGTGGAACCTGTACAACGGCAAGCACTCCCCCGGCGAGCAGGTCCGCGTCTTCCCGCTCAGCAACTTCACCGAACTCGACATCTGGCGGTACATCGCCCGCGACGACGTCGAACTGGCCAGCATCTACTACGCGCACCAGCGCGAGGTGTACCAGCGCGACGGCATGTGGATGACGCCCGGCGTGTGGGGCGGACCGTCCGAGGGTGAAGACCTGCAGACGCTGTCGGTGCGGTACCGCACCGTCGGCGACGGGTCCACCACCGGCGCAGTTCTTTCCGAGGCCGGCGACAACGAGGCGATCCTCGCCGAGGTCGCAGCGTCCCGGCTGACCGAGCGCGGCGCGACCCGCGGCGACGACCGAGTTTCCGAAGCGGCCATGGAAGACCGCAAGCGAGAGGGCTATTTCTGATCATGAGCGACCTCCATGTGCGTAGCCCGCGAAGCACGCAGTTACTTCGGCTTGCCACCGCCGGCAGTGTGGACGACGGCAAGTCGACTCTCGTCGGCCGTCTGCTGTACGACACGAAATCGGTTCTCGCCGATCAGATCGACGCCGTCACCCGGGCGTCGGTGGACAAGGGCCTGTCCACCCCCGACCTGTCGCTGCTGGTCGACGGCCTGCGCGCGGAGCGTGAACAGGGCATCACGATCGACGTGGCGTACCGGTACTTCGCGACGCCGCGCCGCTCGTTCGTCCTCGCCGACACTCCCGGGCACGTGCAGTACACCCGGAACACGGTGTCGGGTGCGTCCACCGCGCAGATGGTGATCCTGCTGGTCGACGCCCGCAAGGGTGTCATCTCGCAGACGCGGAAGCACGCCGCCGTTCTCGCGCTGCTGGGTGTCCCCAAGCTGGTGTTGGCCGTCAACAAGATCGACCTCGTCGAGGACCCGGCCACCGTGTTCGCGACCATTTCGGCGGAGTTCAACTCGCTGACCAGTTCCCTCGGCTGGGCGTCCGAGGACGTCGTCGAGATCCCGGTGTCGGCCCTGCACGGCGACAACGTCGCGGTGCGTTCGGAGAACACCCCGTACTACGACGGCCCCACCCTCATCGAGCACCTCGAGTCGGTGCCGGTCGACGCCGAACCCCACCGGGTCGGTCTCCGCTTCCCCGTCCAGTACGTGATCCGCCCGCGGACCGCCGAGTTCCCCGACTACCGCGGGTACGCCGGACAGATCGCCGCCGGTGAGGTGACGCCGGGCGACGAGGTCGTGATCCTGCCGTCGGGTGTCCGCACCACGGTCACCCGCATCGACACGGCGGACGGCGAACTCGACAGCGCCCACGCCGGCCGCAGCGTCACTCTCGTGCTCGCCGACGACGTCGACGTCTCCCGCGGTGACGTCATCGCCTCTCCCGCCGACGCCCCGGAGCCGCTCGGCGAGTTCGACGCGACCGTCTGCTGGCTGGCCGAGAAGCCGCTGCGTCCCGGTGCCCGCCTGCTGCTCAAGCACGGCACCCGCACCACGCAGGCCATCGTGGGCACGCTCGTCGAGCGTTTCAACGAGCAGGAACTCACGTCGGAGCCCAGCCCGGAGTCGCTGGAGCTCAACGAGATCGGCAAGATCTCGGTGCGTGTCGCCGAGCCGATCGTCGCCGACGACTACACCGTGAACCGCCACACCGGCAGCTTCCTGCTGATCGATCCGGCCGGCGGCAACACGCTCGCGGCCGGCCTCGTCGGGGACGCCATCGCAGCGGTGGAGCTCGGCGAGCGCGTCTAGTGCGATGACTCCGCTGATCGCTGTCGCTCACGGCAGTCGCGACCCCCGCAGTGCGCGGGTGGTGGCGGCTGCCGTGTCGGCGCTTCGGGAGCGGCGCCCGGATCTCGACGTCCGGTTGTGCTTCCTCGACCTCAACGCGCCGTCCGTGGACCAGGTGATCGATGCGGTCGCCGCCGAGGGGCATTCCTCCGCCGTGGTGGTGCCGATGCTGCTGGGCAGCGCGTTCCACGCCCGCGTCGACCTTCCGGCACTCCTGGACGCGGCCCGCCTCCGTCACCCCCACCTGCACGTCCGGCAGGCCGACGTTCTCGGGCACGATGCCCGGTTGGTCGCGGCGGTCCGTGACCGGATCGGCGAAGCCGTCGGTGCGACCGGCGACGAGTCCGGACTCGGGATCGTCCTCGCCGCGGTCGGTTCTTCCGACCCGGAGGCCAACGACCGCACGCGCGCGCTGGCCGGGCCGGTCGTCGCGGGCACCCGATGGTCGGGCGCGGTCACGTGCTTCGCCACCGCGGCGGAACCGACGGTGCAGCAGTCTATTTCGACGCTGCGGCAGGGCGGCGCCGAGCGCATCGTGATCGCACCATGGTTCCTCGCGCCGGGACTGCTCACGGACCGGTTGAGCCGCGCCGCGGAATCCTGCGGGCCCGGCATCATCTACGCGGCCACCATCGGACCGCACACCCGACTGCTCGACGTCATGCTCGACCGCTACTCGCAGTCGCACACGGAACTGCAGCGCTTCCGCGCACTGTCGGCCTGAGCGCGTCGATCACCGCACGCCCGGCGTCCGGGTTCCCGACCGCGATCCGCACGTCACCACTGGGATACGTCCGCGCGTGGACGCCGGCACGGGCGAGTGCGTCACCGACACCCGATCCGGGGACGTACAGGAAGTTGGCGTGACTGCGCGGGACCGGAATTCCCGCCGCCCGCAACGTGCGCCACAGTTCCTCGCGTTCGGCGACGATCGCGGACACCCGGGTGCGGAGTTCGTGTTCGGCGGCGTACGACGCCGTGACCGCGGGAACGGCGGCGCTGCCCATCCCGAACGGCAGTTGCAGCGTTCGAATCCTCCGGGCCAGAACCGCATCCGCGAAGCCGAATCCGATCCGCAACCCGGCCAGACCGTACGCCTTGGAGAACGTGCGCAGGAACACGACGTTCGGATGTTCGACGAGAATGCGGTGCGCGTCCAGGACCAGTCGGTGGTGAACGAACTCCACGTACGCCTCGTCGAGAACGACGACCACCCGCTCCGGTACCCGCCGGAGGAAGTCCTCCAATTCGGTGGCGTCGACGAGGGTTCCGGTGGGGTTGTGCGGGCGGCACACGACGACGAGCCGGGTGCGGTCGTCGATCGCGGCCGCCATCGCCGCCAGATCCTGCCCGCCGTCCGGGAGTATCGGTACCGGCACCGCGCCCAGGGCCGCGATCCTCGCGAGGATCGGGTACCCATCGAATGTCGGGGCGGTGAACACGATCCGCTCCCCCGGCCCCGCGACGGAGCGCATGATCTGCAGGGCGACGCCGGTGGCGCCCTCGCCCACCACCACCTGATCGGCGTCGAGCCCTTCGTGATCGGCGATGACCCCCACCAACCGGTCGGGCAGGAACTCCGGATACCGATGCGCCTGCATCATCACACCGTCGAGCGCGGCGAGCACGGAAGGCAGTGGGGCGAAGGGGTTCTCGCTCAGCGCGAGATCGTATCTCACGCCGGGCCCGGCAAGGGTCGGCGCCGTCATCTCACACCCCCACCGGGGCGGCGCCCCATCGGATGGCCCCGGCCCCGGCGAAGTCGCCCGCGTGCGCGAAGGCGGACATCATCACCAGCGAACCGTTGGGGATCCGGCCCGCCCGGTTCTCGAGGTCGAGGGTGACGGGGATCGCGGCGCCGAACAGGTTCCCGCATTCGTCGAACGTGTCGGGATGTCGTTCCGGCGGTAGCTCGAGTGCGTCCCGCCAGTTGCGGAGGAACAGCCGGTTGGGCTGGTTGGTGACCAGGGTGTCGATCTCGTCCGGGGTGATGCCGATCTGCTTGCACACCGCGAGCGCAACCTCGGGGACCAGCCGGTTCCCGCGGGCGAAGACCTTCGCGATCTTCGTTTCGGTGAACCCGATGTGCAATTGGCCGGTTCCCGCCTCCCAGTACTTGCGCGGCGGATCGACGGCGGCCGTCATGTCCCCGGCGAACTCGGGGTAGGTCCGGCACTCGAGCCCGAGCACCGGCGCGGCCTCCGATTTCACCAGCAGGCACGCGCCGGCGCCGTCACCCGGCACCGCCGACTGCGCCAGCACGCGCACGTCCGACTGCGTGAAGATCTGGCCTGCACTGTTCTGCACCGACACGATCAGGGCGGTCGACGCGTCACCGGTCTGCATGATCTGGCGCGCCAGCTTGATCATGTACACGAACGACGCGCAGCCCCCGTTGTGCAGGTCCACCACCCAGTCCGGGGTGATCCCCAGCCGGCGCGCGAGTTCTCCGCCGGTGCCCAGGACCGGGACGTCCGGCAGCTGGGTGTGGGTGATGAGGACGTCCACGTTGGAGACGAGTTCGGAGCCGTTCCGTTCGATCAGCGGGGCGACCGCGCGTTCGGCCATGTCGACGGCGTTCTCGTCGCTCGCGATGTGGTGGCGGAATTTCGGCGCGCGGAACATGATGTTCGCGGCGAGCCGGTCGGAGTCGGCGAATCGGGCGAAATAGTCTGCTCCCACCCGGTTCTCGGGCAGGTAGCCGGCGATGTCGATCAGGCTGACGGTGTCCATGTCTCACTCACTCATCCAGGTCGGGGTCACGGGCAGGTCGTTCGACCATCGGTATTCGCAGATCGCCTTGAGATTGCTCATCTCGAGCTGGTGTCCGGCGGAGAACATCTCCCAGAAGTCACCCACCCACGGAACCCGGTCGGCGGGAGCGGTCTCGGGGTAGGGATTCTCGTCGTAGAACGGGTGGTGGCAGTTGGTCCACAGCACGACGGATCCGTCGACGTCGAGGACCGTGCGCGCGTCCACCACCCGCATCAGGTACACCATCCACAGGTGTTTCCCCTGGTCCCAGGCGCAGTGATAGTCGACGGTCATCGCGGCGGGGTGTGCGACGGTGCGGGTGTAGATTTCGGTCGTGTCGCCGAGCCGGTCGTACGCGAGCCACAGCCCGGGTTCTCCTGCGGGGGTGAATCCCCGCAGGCTGTACGTCCATTCCGCGAGGCTCCGGGTGTGCGAAAGGTAGCGGAACACCTCGTCCGGCGGGCAGTCGATGTAGTCCTGGACGGTGCAGTACTTTCCGAACACCTGGTCGTGCGGGTACACCGACCTCAGCATGTCCATGATGATCGGTGTCGTCGCGTGACGGTCGGAGGTCTCGATGCGGACGAGGCCGGGCAGGTCGGCGGGAAGGTCGGGCAGCGGTGCGATCTCGTGGGCGGTCATCAGCGTGCTCCTTCTCGGGGTTCGGATTTTTCGGCTGGAACGGGGGCGGTCAGGAACGGCAGGAACGGCGGCAGTTCGTCGGCGTCGCAGACGACCTCGATGACGGCGGGCCCCGTCGACTCCGCCGTGGACCGCAGAGCGTGGGCGAGATCGGCGTGGGTGTCGACCGTGTGGGACGGCAGCCCGGGGAACAGCGCGCCGACCCCGGCCCCGATGCGTGCGGGACGGAACCGGCTGTAGGTGTACGTGCCCTCGAAATACACCTGTTCGCGCGTGAGGCACATCGCGTGGGCGTTGTTGTTGAACACGACGAACGTGACCGGCACGCCGTACTCGACGGCCGTGTGGATCTCGAGTCCGTGCGCGTAGAACGCGCCGTCGCCCGCGATCACGAACGTGCGGCGGCCCCGTGAGAACGCGGAACCGATCGCGGCGCCGAAGGTGTAGCCCATCCCGCCCATTCCCAGCGCGACCACGAACCGCCCTCCCCTCGCGACCGGAAGGTGATGCACCACAGCGGCACCCGTGTTCCCGGCGTCCGCGAACACGTCGGCGCCGTCGGGCAGCGCTGCGGCGAGCGCCTTCACCGCGTCCGTGTAGTGCAGGCCCGACGTGTCCGATCGAGGCACGTCGATCGGGGTCGGATCGCTGTGCGCGACGGGTACCGGTGTTGCGGCGGGTCCGATGTCGGTGACGAGCCCGCGTAGCGTCGCCCGCAGATCCCGGGTCGGGACGTGCCGGGCCTGCACGTACGGCGTCGCCGACCCGACGCTGTACACCAGCGTCTTCTCCAGCACGGTGTCGAGCCCTCCCCGCGCCATCACCGGCAATCGGGTGCCGACGAGCAAGCAGAGGTCGCAATCCTGCAGTGCGTCGATCACATCCGGGTTCCCCATCGCGCCGGTGATCCCGAGTTGTCCCGGTACCGCCGGGTCGAGCACGTCCTTCGCGTCGGGTGTGACGGCGACCCGCGCCCCGAGCACGTGCACGAGTTCTGCGAGTTCCTCTCGCGCGCCTGCCCGCGCGACCTCGTCGCCTGCGATGACGGTGATGCGGCCGTAGTCGTCGCGCAGTGCCTCGGCGAGCCGCGTGACGTCGGTGGTGGAAATGCGCTGTGCGGCCGAGTCCGTTCGGGGTGGTTCCGGGAACTCGCCGACCGCCCGCTGAATGTCTTTCGGCAGCAGCAGTACTGCCGGTCCCCCGCGCCGCGCCGCCGCAAGCGCCTCGGCCAGTTGTCGGTCGAGGTCGAGCGGCGATTCGACGCGCGCACAGTACAGCGACACCTCGCCGAACAACCGGGACGCATCGATCGACCCCGCCAGTCCGCTCGTGTCCTGGAACGCGCCCGACCCTTCGAGCGACGTCGGCGGTTGCCCGATCAACGCCAGCAGCGGTACCCGGGACGCGAATGCCTCACCGAGCCCGGCGATCACATTGAGCGCACCACCGCCCGACGTCGCGGCGACCACACCGGTCCGGTTCGAGGTTCTGGCATATCCGTCAGCCATGGTCGTCGCCGAGAACTCGTGTTTGGCGACGACACCCTCGACGTCCGGGGAGCGGTGCAGCGCGTCGTACAGGTCCTCGATGTTCGCGCCTCCCACACCGAAGACGTGCTCGACGCCCTCGGCCGCCAGCGCCGCGACGATGTAGTCGGCGACACGCATGCTCCGACCGGTTTTCCGTGGCTCGTGATGTGTGAGATTCATCGGCAGACCCCCGTGTCGTGGATCGGATGGGGCGACCTGTGATCACCCACTGGATATACACACGAACCACGTACCGGCCGGGTTCACCGGTGGCAGAACATTTTTCCCGAAACGGTCGTGACGGAGGCGACACGGCGGCCCTGCGTGCAGGGAGTACGGAAACTGGGCCGACTCCCTGCGGCCCGTTCACAACGCTGTGGTCAGCAATACCTGATGGTCGTCGTCGGATCGCACGTCGATGCTCGCGATCGCGTCGAGGGGCAGGCTGGTGGTGGCCGTGGGCCGCACCGTCTGCCCGGCTTCCCCGGTCCAGGTGGCCACGGTGGTGACCACTCCGGAGCGATCGGTCACGGTGAGCGCGTACCCCTCGGTGTCGGCGCCGTAGCGTCCGTCGCCGGGCCACGTGTCCTCGTAGGAGCACTCGACGAAGATCACCGTGCCCCAGGACGTCGACACGACGGACGCGCTCGCTGTGATCGTCGTCGGAACCACGGGCGCGAACACCGCCTCGGTTGTGTTCGCACGGTCCGGGACGGGCAGCGCCGTGACGGGTGCGGCCGGTGTCCGGTCCTGGGTCGCCAGCACCCCGACGGGGACGGCCACGGCGATCACGGCGGCCGCCGCTGCGAGGGCCGTCGCCGCGCGCCGGTGACGTCGGCGCCGCTGCACCGTGCCCACCAGCCCGGTCAGCACGCGTGGTGCGGGCATCTCCTCGTCTGCGGGCGCACCGTCGGACAGCGTGCCGAACGCTTCTTCCGGTGTGATCAGGGCCAGCAGTCCGGGCATGCCCGCCAATTCGGACACGGCCTGCGAGCACTGTGCGCAGTGGGCGAGGTGGGCCTCGTACTCGCGCCGATCGGCGCCGGACATGGCACCGAGCACGTAGGCGGCGTCCCAGCGGACGTAGGGATCGTCGTGCGACTCGAAGTCGTCGAGCGTCATCGGGTCACCCCCATTTCCTGCAGAGCCAATCGAAGTGCCCGCAATCCGTAATGCATGCGGGATTTCACCGTTCCCTCGGGTATCCCGAGTTCGTCGGCGATCTGGTGGGTCGACATACCCCGGTAGTAGCCGAGCACGAGGACCGCACGGTGGTCGGCGCTGACCCGGGCCAGCGCATCCCCCATCATCCAGGCGTCGAGTGCGCCGTCCGAACCGTCCGGGGCGGCCCGTTCGGGTGTCGTACTCATCCCGACCTCACGCTGGGAGCGGGCACTGCGGTGCTCGTCGAACACGAGGTTCCTGGCGACCGTGAACAACCACGCCCGAGCCGAAGACTCCGACTGGTCGAGCACGTTCGGGTGCTTCCAGGCGCGCAGCAGTACCTCCTGCACGATGTCCTCGGCGCGGGCGCGGTCGCCGGTCAGCCGGAGCGCATACCGCCACACGGCGGGGGCATGTTCCTCGTACAGGGCGTGCATGAGCTCCGTCTGGGCATCCGGCATCGGTCACCACCTCCCAGCAGTACACACGGTTCACGCGCGCCTCCGGTTCACCACACCACGAAACGAGAGGAAAGCCCAGGTGAACCGGGGTCTCGGCGACCGAAACCCCTTGGCCCGCATCAGGCTGTGTTCAGTGCCACGGCTGCGTGGACGAGCGCCTGGAACGCCTTCGCGTCGACCGTGTCGCCCTCGTGGAAGTCGATGGCGCGCCGGGTGTTGCCCTCGAGGACCCCTCGCCACTTCCACTCCTCGACCACGTCGGGGTCGGCCTGCGTGACAAGAGCCCGGGTTCGTCTTCGCTCGCCGGTCTCCCGAGTATTCCCGGGGACCACGTCGATCGCACCGGTATCGGCCGCCTGCCGATTTACCTCTGGCGCGTCGCCGCCGTCCTGGATCAAACTGGAATGGAGGTGAGGAGCACCCCCATGAGCACAGCACGGATTCGACGCGGCATCGTGGCAGGTATCGACGGATCGGACGGCGCACTGGAGGCGGCGGCGTGGGCTGCGTCCGCCGCGCGGCGCTTCGAGGAGCCGCTGCGCCTCGTCCACGTGTTACCGAAGCATCCGAATTCGGGGGGTGGCGCGGACGGGCACCCGGACGGCGAGGAGGTCCTCGCGGCCGCCGAGCGCGCCGTACTGAACGGGCAGCAGGACTTGGAGGTGGAGCGCAGTACCCATCCCGGTCCACCCGCCCACGCTTTGGTGGAACTGTCCAAGACGGCCCGGATGCTGGTTCTGGGGCCCGCGGCCACGAGTGAGATGAAATCCGTGGTCGCCGGTTCCGACGTGGTCCGGGTGTCGAATCGGGCCGAGTGCCCCGTCGTCGTCTGGCGCGGCATCCAGGGCCACGAGGTCAGCGAGACGCGTCCCGTCGTGGTCGGTGTGGACGGAAGCGAACTGAGCGACATGGCGGTGGCCCATGCGTTCGAGTTCGCGGCGTTCTTCGGCGCTCCCCTCGTGGCAGTGCACACGTGGGCCGAGCATTCCACCCTCGGTGCGTGGTATTCGGAGGAACGCCGCTTCACCGACTGGTCCGACCTGGTGCAGCACGAGGAGGCGTGGCTCGCCGAGAGCCTCGCCGGGTGGCGCGAGAAGTATCCCGATGTCGAGGTCACACGCTGCCTCGAACGCGGTGGGCCGATGAAGGTGCTCCTCGAGTACTCCTTCGGCGCGCAATTGATCGCCGTCGGCAGTCACGGCAGAAATCCGTTCACCGCCTCGATCGTGGGTTCGACGAGCCAGAGCCTCATCCACCACGCCCGGTGCCCGGTTCTCATCTGTCGAAAAGGCTGACCGCGGGTTTCGATCAGCCTGATTCATATTCGCCCGTCGCGCGACAATTCCGCCGGCGACGAGCACCCCGCTTGCAACTGCTCGAAAACCGCCCTGAACTGGCGCTTTTCACCCTGCCATGCGCCCTGAATTTTCCCCGATCATCGGTAGTAAAAAAGCAAGTGTTTCGATCACGCTAATTCGATTTCCTCCCGATTTCGGCACCGAATTTCGCCCTTATAGTTTCCGGCATGTCGGAGCCACGCTCATATCTCGTCTGCGCGTCGCAGCGCAGCGGCAGCACGCTGCTCGTCGAATCCCTCCGTGCCACGACCGTGGCAGGCAACCCGGAGGAGTTCTTCCAATACCTGCCGTCCACCAGTCGGTCACCGCAGCCACGGCAGTGGTTCGAGTCGGTCACCGACGAGACGGTGCTCTCCCTGCTCGCCCCGCTCGAACCGGGAACCGCCGACACCCGCACCGCGGAGCAGTGGCGCGATCAACTGCTCAACCTCGGACGCACCCCCAACGGCGTGTGGGGCGGCAAGCTGATGTGGAACCAGGTGCCGCTCGTCCTCGATCGCGCCGCCGGACTCCCGGACCGCTCCGGCGACGACCTCCGGTCCGCTCTGGACGACATCCTGGACCGCGACCTCGTCTTCATCCACGTCTTCCGGCGTGACGTCGTCGCGCAGGCGGTGTCGATGTGGCGGGCGGTGCAGACCCAGGTCTGGCGCGACGACGCCACCCCGCCCGCCCCGCACGACGGCGCCGAATACCACGCGGACGGCATCGCCCATCTCGTCCGCATTCTCCGCGATCAGGATGTGCAGTGGCGCAACTGGTTCGAGACGGAGGACCTCGACCACATCGACATCAGCTTCGACGATCTCGTCGCGGCCCCGCAGGCGACGGCGGCGAAGGTGCTCGTCGAACTCGGCCTCGATGCCGATCTCGCGCCCCCTCCGCCGCTGAAACGGCAGAGCGACGGCCGCTCCAAGGAGTGGGTCGAGCGATACCGGTCCGAGGCCGCCGCGAACGGACTTCCGCTGTGACCGTCGCACCGTCCGCCGACACGGACGCACACGTCGACGAACTCCGCGCGCTGGAGGCGGAGGCCGTGCACATCATCCGCGAGGTGGTCGCGGAACTCGAGCGACCGGTGCTGCTGTTCTCGGCAGGCAAGGATTCGATCGTGTTGCTGAGGCTGGCGGAGAAGGCGTTCCGGCCGTCCCCGTTGCCGTTTCCCGTCCTGCACGTCGACACCGGGCACAACTTCCCCGAGGTGATCGACTTCCGCGATCGACGGCTCGCCGAGGACGGTCACCGTCTGATCGTCGCGTCGGTGCAGGAGTCGATCGACAAGGGCCGCGTCACCGAAACGGGTGGTCCCGGCACGTCCCGGAACCGGCTGCAGACCCGGACCCTGCTCGACGCCCTGGAGGAGCACCGCTTCGACGCCGCCTTCGGTGGTGCGCGCCGGGACGAGGAACGCGCCCGCGCGAAGGAGCGGGTGCTCAGCTTCCGCGACGAGTTCGGGCAGTGGGATCCGCGTTCGCAGCGCCCCGAGCCGTGGTCGCTGTACAACGGGCGGATCCGCCGCGGCGAGCAGGTCCGGGTGTTCCCGCTCAGCAACTGGACCGAACTCGACATCTGGCGCTACATCGAACTCGAAAAGCTCGCACTGCCGTCGATCTACTTCGCCCACGAACGGCAGGTGTTCGAGCGCGACGGCATCCTGCTCGGACTGTCCGAGTACACGCTGCCCACCGAAAACGAACTGGTGCAACGACTCCGGGTGCGGTACCGCACCGTCGGGGACCTCACCATCACCGGCGCCGTGCGTTCGGACGCCGACGACGTCGCCGGCGTGATCGAGGAGATCGCCGCGGCCACGGTCTCCGAACGCGGGGAAACCCGGGCCGACGACAGGACTTCCGTTGCCGCGATGGAAGACCGCAAGCGCGAGGGGTACTTCTGATGACCACCACAGGCCGGCCTCGCCAATTGCTGCGACTCGCCACCGCGGGCAGCGTCGACGACGGGAAGAGCACCCTCATCGGCCGCCTCCTCCACGACACCGGAAGCCTGCCCACCGATCATCTCGAGGCGGTGACGAACGCCGACGGTGAGGCGGATCTCGCCGCCCTCTCCGACGGACTGCGGGCCGAACGCGAGCAGGGCATCACCATCGACGTCGCCTACCGCTTCTTCTCGACGCCGACGCGGAGTTTCGTCCTCGCCGACACGCCGGGGCACGAACGGTACACCCGCAACATGTTCACCGGTGCGTCGAACACCCACGTGGCCGTGCTGCTCGTCGACGCGCGGACGGGCGTGCTCCGGCAGACCCGGCGCCACGCCCGGATCGCCGACCTCCTCGGCGTCCCGCACCTGGTCGCGGTGGTCAACAAGATCGACCTCGTCGACTTCGACGAGACCCGGTTCAAGGAAGTCGAATCCGAACTCGGCCTGCTCGCGCAACGCCTCGGCGGCCGCGACGTCACGGTGATCCCGGTGTCCGCCACCCGGGGAGACAACGTGGTCACGCGGTCGGATTCGACACCCTGGTACACCGGGCCCACGCTCCTCGAGTACCTCGAGGCGGTGGAACTCGCCGCGCCGTCGGCCGTCGCATCCGAACTCCGACTTCCCATCCAGTGGGTCGCGCGTCCCACGGACCACCAGCGGCGCCGCTACACCGGCCGGCTGTCGGCGGGCACCCTGTCCGTCGGGGACGAAGTGCTGGTGCTGCCTGCCGGTTCCCGCAGCACGGTCACCGCCCTCGACACCCTCGATCCGCACCGGGCCGTCGCGGTCGCGCCGCTGTCGGTGTCGTTCGAACTCGCCGACGACGTCGACGTCGCCCGCGGCGACCTCGTGGTGAGTGCGGCCACCGATGCGACCGCACCCGTCCCGGCCCGCGAAATCGACGCGACCGTGTGCTGGCTGAGCGAGACGCCGCTGCGGGCGGGCGACCGGGTGGCACTCAAGCACACCAGCCGCACCGTGCGCGCCACGGTGCAGGAGTTGCACACCCGGCTCGACCCGGAAACCCTCGAAGAACACGATTCCCCCAGCGAACTCGCCCTCAACGACATCGGCCGGATCACGCTCCGGACGAGCACCGTGGTGCTCGCCGACCCCTACGCCATTAATCGCGACGCCGGCGCGTTCATCCTCATCGACGAGCAGAGCAACGACACCGTCGGCGCCGGAACCGTCAGCGCCACCCGGGAAGTGGTTCCCGGCGAGCAGACCCGGAACGACATCAAATGGCACCCGTCGTCGCTGAGGCGGGATCGGCGCTGGTCCGCGACCGGGCAGCGGGGTGCCACCATCTGGCTCACCGGGCTGCCCGCGTCCGGGAAGTCGACCGTCGCGGTCGCGCTCGAACGGACGCTCGTCGACGCAGGCCGGACCGCCTACCTCCTCGACGGCGACAACGTCCGGCACGGCATCTCGGACGACCTGGGGTTCTCACCCGGTGACCGGGCCGAGAACATCCGCCGCGTCGGTCACCTCACCCGGTTGTTCGCCGACGCCGGGGTGGTCGCCATCGCGTCGATGGTCTCGCCGCTCCGCTCGGACCGCGCGATCGCCCGCGCCCTGAACGAGGCCGCGGACCTGCCGTTCCTCGAGATTCACGTCAGCACCCCGGTCTCCGAGTGCGAGCGACGCGACCCCAAAGGGCTCTACGCCCGGGCGCGCGCGGGCGAACTCCGCGGCCTCACCGGGATCGACGCCCCGTACGAGGCGCCCGAGAACCCGGACCTCGCCTTCGACACCACCGGCGCCGACCTCGACGACCTGGTCGCCCGGATTCTCACCGAACTCGCTCGGCACGAGGGGCTGCGGGCCTAGCTCAGGCGGAGCAGTGCCTCGTGGAGCGCGATCCGGTCGTCGAACACACGCCGGCGCGGACCGTACGCCTGGACCCCGTCGTGCCCACGTCCTGCGATCACCACGACATCGCCCGGTGCGGCGAGCGTGACCGCCGCCTCGGCGCGGTCGGGGACGACCAGTACGTCCGCATTGCCGCCGCTGCGCACTCCGCACGCGACGTCCTCCCGCAGGCGCTACGCGTCCTCGGAGTACGGGCTCTCGTCGGTGACGATAACGATGTCGGCGAAACGGGCCGCCGTCGCGCCGAGCGGGGCGCGCTTGCCGGGGTCGCGCTCACCGGTCGCCCCGACGACGGCGATGACCCGGCCGGCTGACCCGCGTCCACGGCCTCCAGGCGTCCCGGGATGGTGTCGAGGTTCTCGATCCCCGCGATCGCCGTGTCGAGGTCCACGCCCCGGACGGCCAGGGCCGAGGTCGCGGCGAGCGCGTTGTCCACCTGGTGCACGCCGAGCAACCGGAGCCGCACCGATTCCCGGTCCCCGGCGCCGTGCAGCGTGAACGTCGTGCCGCCCTCGTCCGCGCGCACACGAGACGCGTGGATGTCGGCCACCGTCGTCCTCGACGAGAACGTCAGCCGGGGCACGGTGACGGTGGCGGCGAGACGGCGTCCGAATTCGTCGTCGATGCCGATGGCCGCGGCCGCGCAGTGCCGGGGGTCGAACAATCTCGCCTTCGCCGCGAAGTACGCGTCCATGTCGGGGTGAGGTCCAGATGGTCGCGGGCGAGATTCGTGAACACCCCCACCCGGAAGGACGTCCCGTCGATCCGGTGCAGAGCGAGACCGTAGCTCGACGCCTCCATCGCGACGGCGCCGACTGGCGTGCAGGTCACGGCGACGGAAACGCGATCATCCACCCGCGGCGCCCTGCGTCTCGACGCTGCTACGCCTCCACACCGCTCCGGGGTTCGTCCAGGATTCCGCGTTCCTCGCTGTAGGCCGAACGCACGTCCGGCACCCGGCCGAGGGTGGCGAGGTACTCCTGCATCGCCTTCCGGGCGTACGCCGTTCCCTCCTCCTCGCTCGGGATCGAGTCGCCCGTCGCCCGACGCCACGTCGCGAGTTCGAGCGCCAACTCGGCCTGCGTCCCGGCGAAGTCCTCGGTGTCGGCGAGATTGTCGCGTTCACCGGGATCGGCGAGCAGGTCGTAGAGTTCCCGGCTCGGGCGCGGCAGGAGATGCTCGGTGCCCAGCGCCGCACCGGACAGGCTGTTCTCGATGTCCAGGGGCAGGTCGAGCCTGGGCCGCGGCGCGTAGTTCTCGATGTAGCTGAACCGCTTGCTGCGTACCGCGCGGATGGGGTCGAAGCTGTCGTGGAACGTCTTCTCCGTGAACAGGACGTCGCGCGCGGTCGCCTCCGACCGGCCCAGCAACTGCGCGGCGTGGGAGACGCCCTCCACGGCCGCAGGGACCGGGACACCCAGCAGTTCGAGGAGGGTGGGAACCAGATCCACCCCGCTGAACAGGTCGTCGTAGACGCGGGGCGCCGCCCGCAGCCGTCGCGGTGGGCGGATGATCGTCGCGATTCCGGTGCCCCGCGCATACAGCGTCGACTTCGCGCCGGGGAACGCCTCGCCGTGGTCGGTGAGGAACACGACCCACGTGCTGTCGTCCAACCCCTCGTCCTCCAGGGTCTGCAGCAGCCTGCCGACAGCGGCGTCGGCCACCTCGATCGACCCGTGGAACCCGGCCAGGTCCTCACGGACCTCCGGACGGTCGGGCAGGTACGGCGGCACGTCGAAACCCTCGGGGTCGGCGGGCGCATACCTGTCGACCGGATATGGGCGGTGCGTCTCGAAGAAACCTGCGGTCAGCAGGAACGGGTGCGGAGGGAACCGCGCCAGCCACCGAGACGCCCGATCGGTGACGTACTCGCAGTACGAGTTCGACACGTCGTACTCGTGGAAGCCGAGCCGCTTGGGATACGCGGTCTCGTGCTGCATCCCGAACAGGGCCGTGTACCACCCCGCCTCCGCCAGCAGGGACGGCAGCGTGCGGACGTCGTCGTGGTACTGCCAGCCGTGATGCGCAAGTCCGATCAGTCCGTTGCTGTGCGGGTACCGGCCCGAGAACAGGGCACCGCGCGAGGGTGAGCACAGCGGCGCCGCCGCATGTGCGTCGGTCAGCAGCACACCCTCCGCGGCGAGCCGGTCGAGGTTCGGACTGCGAACCCCGGACGCGCCGTAACACCCGAGGTGACGGCCCAGATCGTGCCAGTGCACGATCAGAACGTTGTCACGGACGGGATTCACCGGGGTCGCCACAGTCGCCTCCTACATCGGCGGGGAGTTACAGGGAGACCGGAACTTCGGCCTCCGGGAGTTCGGGTACCCGCGTCGCCCGCGCGTAGACGGTCTCGCCCTCCCGCAGGCCGAGCGCCGCACTGTCGCCGCGGGTCACCTCGGCGGAGAACGGTTCGCCGGTGGCCTCGTTGCGCAGATCCACCCGCACCTCGAATCCGAGGTGCACCACGCGCTCCACCGTGGCCCGCGTGACACCGAGCGATTCGGCCGTCCCCGCCTGCTGTGCGAGGGCCAGGTCGGGGTCGCGGCCGAGGCGGATGTCGTGCGGCCGGACCAACTGCCCGTTGAGCTTGGCCACGGACCCGAGGAACGACATCACGAAGTCGTTGTGGGGACGGTCGTAGAGGTCCTCCGGTTCCCCGATCTGCTCGATCCGGCCCTTGTTGAGGACCGCGATCCGGTCGGCGACGTCGAGCGCCTCCTCCTGGTCGTGGGTGACCAGCACCGTCGTCACGTGCACCTCGTCGTGCAACCGGCGCAGCCAGGTGCGCAGGTCGGTGCGGACCTTCGCGTCGAGGGCGCCGAACGGCTCGTCGAGGAGCAGCACCTTCGGGTCCACCGCCAGTGCTCGCGCGAGCGCCATCCGCTGACGCTGACCGCCGGACAACTGCGCCGGGTAGCGGTGCTGGAAGCCGTCGAGGCCGACGATCTCGAGAAGCTCGTTGACCTTCTTGTCGATCTCCGGTTTCGGCCGCTTGCGGATCTTCAGACCGAACGCGACGTTGTCGCGCACCGTCATGTGCTTGAACGCCGCGTAGTGCTGGAACACGAAGCCGATGTCCCGCTTCTGCGGGGAGATGTCGGTGACGTCCTTGCCGCCGATCACCACGGTGCCGGAGTCGAGGGCCTCGAGGCCGGCGATGGAGCGGAGCAGCGTCGACTTGCCCGACCCGCTGGGCCCGAGGAGCGCGGTCAGCGAACCCGAGGGGATGTCGATGGAGACGTCGTCGAGAGCAGCAAAGGACCCGTAGTTCTTCCGGGCGCCGGTCACGGTAATCATGTGGTGCTCCTCTTGCGGTCGAGCAGAGTCATCAGAAGCAGGGTGATCAGCGCGATGCCCATCAGCAGGGTGGCTGCGGAGTACGCACCGAACGTGTTGTGGTCGTCGATGTAGCGCGAATGCACGAGCAGGGTCAGGGTCTGGGACACCCCGGGGAAGCCCGAGGACACCATGATCACGGCACCGAATTCGCCCAGCGAACGGGCGACGGTCAGGACCACGCCGTAAGTGAGGCCCCAGCGGATAGCGGGCAGGGTGATCAGCCAGAACGTCTGCCAGCGGCTCGCGCCGAGTGTCGCGGCGGCCTGTTCCTGTTCCTCGCCGATCTCGTGCAGGACGGGCTCCACCTCCCGCACGACGAACGGCAACGTCACGAACAGGGTGGCGATGACCATGCCGGGGAGCCCGAAGATCACCTTGAACCCGAGCGATTCGAGCCCGCCGAACCAGCCGTTGGCGCCCCACAGCAGGATCAGTGACACACCGACCACGATGGGTGAGACGGCGAACGGGAGGTCGACCACCGCCTGCACCAGACCGCGGCCCGGGAACCGGCCCCGCACCAGCGCGAGGGCCGTGACGATCCCGAACACCACGTTCACCGGGACGACGATGGCCACGATCAGCAGGGACAGATTGAGCGCGGAGATCGCAGCCGGTGTGCTGATCGAATCGACGAAGGCGCCGATCCCGTTCTCGAACGTGCGGAACAGGATGATGACGATGGGCACGACCAGCAGGCCGAACAGGTAGAGCAGCGCGACCGCGCGCAGGGTGATCCGGGTGGACCCAGAGAGCTTCATTCCGCCTGCTCCTCACGACGCTGCCCCCGGCTGGCGAAGACCCGGAGGGCGAACAACGTCACGAACGCGATGGCCAGGAGGGCCACCGACACGGCCGCCGCGGCGGCCGGCCTGTCGATTTCGATCTGCTGTTGAATGTACTGGGAAGCGACCTGAGTCTCCCGGGGAATGTTTCCGCCGATCAGGACGACGGAACCGTACTCGCCGATCGCGCGGGCGAACGCGAGCCCCGCGCCGCTGATGATCGCCGGAGTCAGGGTCGGCAGCACCACCCTGCGGAAGATCGTCACGTTGTCGGCGCCGAGGGAGGCCGCGGCCTCCTCGACTTCCTTGTCCACCTCGATCAGCACCGGTTGCACCGAGCGGACGACGAACGGCAGTGTCACGAACGCCAGCGCCACGATCAGGCCGGGCTGCGTGGCGTTGAGGTGGACGCCGATCGGGCTCTCCGGGCCGTACAGCGACAACAGCACGATGCTGGCGACGATGGTCGGCAACGCGAACGGCAGGTCGATCAGCGCGTTCACGACCCGCTTGCCGGGGAATTCGTCGCGGACGAGAACCCACGCGATGAGCGTGCCCATGATCACGTTGATCACGGCCACCACCACGGACACCACGACGGTGACCCGCAGGGACGCCACCGCCACCGGGGAGGTGATCGCGTCGACGAAGCCGGCGATCCCGTCGCCGAACGAGGCCACGGTGAGCGCGGCGAGCGGCAGGACCACGATGACACTCAGCCACAGGGTCGCGATGCCGATGCCGAGCGGTCCCACGGCACCGGTGACCCGGGCGACCTTCTTGCGCGCAGGCGGAACGGGCGGAGGCGGCACCGTGATGCCGCGTCCGCCCGTCGTCGTCGATATGTCGCTCACGTCGGTCTTACTTGGTTGCGTTGTCGTAGATCACTGCGATGGACCCGGTGTCCTTGGCGAACACCTCGGAGTCGACCTTGGCCCAGCCGCCGAGATCGGCGATGGTCCACAGCTTTGCGGGCGCCGGGAACTTGTCGGCGAACTCCGTGGCGACCGCGGGATCGACCGGACGGAACCCGGCCTCGGCCCACAGCTTCTGGCCCTCGGTGGTGTACAGGAAGTCCTTGAACGCGTTGGCCTTCTCCAGGCTCTTGCTGTTCGACAGCACCGCGACCGGGTTCTCGATCTTGAACGTCGTCGGCGGGGTCACGTGCTCGACGGGATCACCGTTGCCCTCGATGAACAGCGCCTCGTTCTCGTAGCTGAGCAGCACGTCGCCGGTGCCCTGCAGGAATGCCTCCGACGCCTCGCGGCCCGACTTCGGCTGAATCTTCACGTGGTCGTTCACCAGCGCGGTGATGTAGTCGAGACCGGCGGCCGGGTCCTGGCCGCCGTTGCTCTTCGCGGCGTACGGCGCGAGCAGGTTCCACTTCGCGGATCCGGAGCTGAACGGGTTGGGGGTCACGACCTCGACGTCGGGACGCAGCAGGTCGTCCCAGTCGCGGATGTTCTTCGGGTTGCCCTCGCGCGTGACGATGGTGACGACCGAACCGAACGGAATCCCGTTGTAGGCGTCCTGGTTCCAGCTCTTGTCCACCAGGCCGGCGTCGACGAGGCGGGTGATGTCGGGCTCGACGGAGAAGTTGACGAAGTCGGCCTCGGCGCCGTCCTTGACCTTGCGGGACTGGTCACCGGAGGCGCCATAGGACGGCTGGAAGGCCACGCCCTTGCCCTCGTCGGTGGCGTTGAACGCGGGGATCAGCTTGTCGTAGCCCGGCTTCGGCACGGCGTACGCGTACAGGTTGATGGTGCCCGCGCTGCCGTCGGCACCGGCGGAGTCGCCGCCGGCCGTGTCGCTGGCGCCGCCGCTGCACGCGGTCAGCGCAACAGCTCCGAGCGTCACGAGGGCCGTGAGAAGACTGCGAGAACGGCGTTTCATGGGAGAAACCTTCCTGGGGATCTGACACAGAGTGGTGGTGCGAAACAAGGAGAGAGGTGGTGCAGAGGGGAAGAACGCAGGGATCGCCCGGGCGGAATCGGGAATGCGGACGAAAATCACCACCGCGAGGGGGGTCGAGCGTGCGCGGTGCCACCCGGGCGCATGGCTGTGTGCGAGGAAGAATCAACAACAGTCGATGTCGGCGACTGCAAGCATGCCGACAGCGATCAACGCCAATTCATGGCGGACCTGGTGTACAGCGGCTTCAGACACGCCGTGAAATGTAGCAGAGGCTGAACCAACCTCCCACATCGAACAGGATTTACCGGGTGAGCAGCCAGGCGACGACGACGAGGACGATCAGCGCGAGCAGCGCGAGTGTGACGCGTGAGCGCGGCATCAGTGTTCCTCCACCTTCGAGACGTCCCGCCTGAGCAGAACGAAGACTGCGGCCAGCCCACGATCGAGCAGCCACGCCAGTCCCCCGCACACCGGCACCATGACCAGCAGCACGAGAGCGACCTGCGGAACGAACGGGAGTCCGGCGATCCACAGCTCGAAGCCGTCCCACCAACTCGCCATCCGGTCCACGGTGCCACCCTATCGTTCGCCGGCACCGAGTCGGCGCACAGGTGGACGCCGCGACGACGACAGCCGATGATAAGCAGATGGTGTCTCTCGATGCGCACTCGGACGACCAGCCCCGCTCCGCCGCGCATCGTCACCGTCGCGCGTTTCCGCCGATCGACGATTACGCATTCCTGTCGGACTGCGAGAACACGTGCCTGATCGCACGGAACGGCGCGGTCGAGTGGATGTGTATCCCCCGGCCCGACTCCCCCAGCGTCTTCGGCGCCGTCCTCGACCGCAGCGCCGGCCACTTCCGGATCGCACCGTACGGGCAGAACGTGCCCGCCGCCCGCCGCTACCTGCCCGGGGGACTGATCGTCGAGACGACGTGGCAGACCCCGACAGGGTGGCTCATCGTCCGCGACGCACTCGTGCTCGGCCCGTGGCACAACGTGGAGCAGCGGTCCCGCTCCCGCCGCCGCACCCCCACGGACTGGGATGCCGAACACATCCTGCTGCGGACCGTCAAATGCGTGAACGGCACCGTGGACCTCGAGATGAGCTGCGAGCCCGCGTTCGACTACCACCGCGGCGACGCAGTGTGGGAGTACACCGGCAAGGTCTACGAGGAAGCCACCGCCACCTGCACGTCGAGCGGTCCGGGCGACCATCCGACACTCCGGCTGACCAGCAACATGAAGCTCGGGCTGGAAGGGCGCGAGGCCCGCGCCCGGACCCGGATGGTCGAGGACGACAACGTGTTCGTGGCACTGTCCTGGTCGCACCTGCCTGCGCCGCAGACGTACGACGAGGCTGCCGAGAAGATGTGGCAGACGGCGAAGTTCTGGCGGGAATGGATCACGACCGGCCGCTTCCCCGACCACAAGTGGCGTGGCTACCTGCAGCGCAGCGCCCTGGCCCTGAAGGGGTTGACGTACGCCCCCACCGGCGCGCTGCTCGCCGCGTCGACCACGTCGCTTCCGGAAACCCCCGGGGGTGAACGGAACTGGGACTACCGCTACGCGTGGGTCCGCGATTCGACGTTCGCGCTGTGGGGTCTGTACAGCCTCGGACTCGACCGGGAGGCGAACGACTTCTTCGCGTTCCTCTACGACGTGTCCAGTGCCGACGACGGCAAGTACCGTCCGCTGCAGGTGATGTACGCCGTCGGCGGCGAGCGGACCCTCGTCGAGGAGGAGCTGCCGCATCTGTCCGGCTACGACGGCGCGCGTCCGGTCCGGGTCGGAAACGGCGCGTACGACCAGGATCAGCACGACATCTGGGGAACGATTCTCGATTCCGTGTACCTGCACGTGCGATCGCGCGAGCGGGTGCCGGAAACGCTGTGGCCGATGCTCAAACGTCAGGTCGAGGAGGCGATCGAGCACTGGCAGCTCCCCGACCGCGGCATCTGGGAGGTGCGCGGCGAACCACAGCACTTCACGTCGTCGAAGATCATGTGCTGGGTGGCGCTCGACCGGGGCGCGAAACTCGCCGAGCAGCAGGGCGAGACGAGTTACGCGGACCAGTGGGCCGAACTCGCCGACGAGATCAAGGCCGACATTCTCGAGCACGGCGTCGACGCACGCGGAGTCCTCACCCAGCGGTACGGCAGCGACGAACTCGACGCCTCACTCCTCCTCGCTCCGCTCCTGCGGTTCCTGCCCGCCGACGACCCGCGTATCCGCGCGACCGTGCTCGCCATCGCGGACGAGCTGACCGAGGGCGGGCTGGTGCTGCGCTACCGGGTGGAGACCACGGACGACGGGCTGACGGGCAAGGAGGGCACGTTCACGATCTGTTCGTTCTGGCTCGTGTCGGCGCTCGTGGAGATCGGTGAGCTCGACCGCGCGAAGCGCCTGTGCGAGCGGCTCCTCGGGTTCGCCAGCCCCCTCGAGTTGTACGCGGAGGAGATCGATCCCGGGTCGGGACGGCACCTGGGCAATTTCCCGCAGGCGTTCACCCATCTGGCGTTGATCAACGCGGTCGTTCACGTCATCCGCGCCGAGGAGGCCGCGGCGAGCGGCTTCCACCCTGCCCACTACGCGGTGTGATCAGGCCGAGGACCTGCGACTGCGGTTACTCCGCGAAACGGTGTAGCAACCGCTCCGCGTCGGCCGCGATCTGCCGCACCACGACACCGGCCGGCCGCTCCGACGTGACGAGACCAGCCGCCTCCCCGGCGTACACGACACCGAGGTCGGGATTCGCGGGGTCGTAGGCGGCGGCGAGTTCGGTGTCGGGGGCGTGTGCGCCGTGCCAGCGGGACGTGAAATCGTTGCTCAGGGCCCGCCCACCCCACCGGGCCGGCCACGGCTGGCTGCGCGCCTGGTCGAACACCGACGTGTACACGGTGTCGGCGCTGCCCGCCGCGATCAGCCTGCCGCGGGCGTACTCCGGTCCGATGGTTTCGGGGCTGGCCAGCAACGCGGTCCCGATCATCGCGCCTTCCGCGCCTGCAGCGAGAACGGCGGCGAGACCGCGGCCGGTCGCGATGCCGCCGGCCGCGAGCACGGGCAGCGCGGTGGCGTCCAGGATCTCCTGCAGCAGCGGCAACGTCCCGATCCGGCCGGTGTGGCCGCCCGCCTCGGCGCCCTGCGCGATGACGAAGTCGACGCCCGCATCCTCCACGACCCGCAGGTCGTCGATCGTATTCACCTGCGACACCACCAGCGCCCTCGCCGCGTGGATCCGCTCCACGTACGGGGCGGGGTCGCCGAACGACAGCGACACGACCCGCGGGTTCTCCGCCAGCGCGGCGCCGAGGAGAGCGTCGTCATCATCGAGCGCCCAGGTCATCAACCCGATCCCGAACGCGTCGCCGCCGATGCCCCGCGCGACCGCCGTCTCCTTCGCCACCCACTCCGGGGTGGCGTAGCGGGCCGCGCCGAGCAGGCCGAGCCCGCCCGCCTTCGACACCTCGCCGACGAGAGTCCCGCCGGCCCGTCCGCCCATCGGGGCGCCGAAGATCGGCACCTCGATTCCCAGTGTCCGGGTCAACCAGGTTTCGAGGGCCACGTGCCGCACCTACTTTCGATCAGACTCGACGGAGGAGAAACAACGGAGGTCGCGGTGCCTACTTCTTCGGCTTGTCCCCGACCGACTCGGACGACAACGCCGCCACGAAGGCCTCCTGCGGAACCTCGACCCGGCCGATGGTCTTCATCCGCTTCTTGCCTTCCTTCTGCTTCTCGAGCAGCTTGCGCTTACGACTGATGTCGCCGCCGTAGCACTTGGCCAGCACGTCCTTGCGGATGGCGCGGATGTTCTCACGCGAGATGATCTTCGAGCCGATCGCCGCCTGGATCGGCACCTCGAACTGCTGGCGGGGAATCAGTTCCCGCAGCTTCGACGTCATCCGCCCGCCGTACGCGCCTGCCGCGGACCGGTGCACGATCGACGAGAACGCGTCGACGGCCTCACCCTGCAGCAGGATGTCGACCTTCACCAGGTCGGCCTGCTGTTCGCCGGCCTCCTCGTAGTCGAGGCTGGCGTACCCCTTGGTGCGCGACTTCAGGGCGTCGAAGAAGTCGAACATGATCTCGCCCATGGGCATCTCGTAGCGCAGTTCGACCCGGGTCTCGGACAGGTAGTCCATGCCGCCGAGTTCCCCGCGCCGGTTCTGGCACAGCTCCATGATCGCGCCGATGAACTCGCTCGGCGCGATCACCGTGCACTTCACCATCGGCTCGTAGACCTCGCGGATCTTGCCCTCCGGCCAGTACGACGGGTTGGTGACGACGTGCTCGGCGCCGTCCTCCATCACCACCCGGTACACCACGTTCGGCGACGTCGAGATCAGTTCGAGCCCGAACTCGCGCTCGAGGCGGTCGCGGGTGATCTCCATGTGCAGCAGTCCGAGGAAGCCGCACCGGAATCCGAACCCGAGCGCCACCGACGTCTCCGGCTCGTAGGCGAGGGCGGCGTCGTTGAGACGCAACTTGTCGAGGGCGTCGCGCAGCACCGGGTAGTCCGAGCCGTCGAGCGGGTAGAGGCCGGAGTAGACCATCGGCTTGGGGTCGCGGTAACCGACGAGGGGTTCCGTCGCACCGCCGCGGGCGGCGGTGACCGTGTCGCCGACACGCGACTGCCGGACGTCCTTCACGCCGGTGATGAGGTAACCCACCTCGCCGACGCCGAGACCGATGCTGGCCTTCGGTTCGGGCGAGATGATGCCGACCTCGATCAGATCGTGGGTGGTGCCCGTCGACATCATGGTGATCTTCTCGCGCGGCGAGATCCGGCCGTCGACGACGCGGACGTACGTGACGACGCCGCGGTACGCGTCGTACACGGAGTCGAAGATCATGGCGCGCGCCGGACCGTCGGGGTCGCCGACGGGGGCGGGGATCTGCCGCACCACCTCGTCGAGCAGTTCCTTCACGCCCATGCCGGTCTTGCCGGACACGCGCAGCACGTCACCCGGTTCACACCCGGTGATGTGCGCGATCTCCTCGGCGTACCGGTCGGGATCGGCGGCGGGCAGGTCGATCTTGTTGAGCACCGGGATGATGGTGAGGTCCTTCTCCATCGCCAGGTACAGGTTGGCGAGGGTCTGCGCCTCGATGCCCTGCGCGGCATCCACCAGCAGGATCGCGCCCTCGCAGGCCTCGAGTGCGCGGGAGACCTCGTACGTGAAGTCGACGTGCCCGGGGGTGTCGATGAGGTGGATGACGAACTCGTCGTCGCCCACCTTCCACGGGAGCCGGACGTTCTGCGCCTTGATCGTGATGCCGCGCTCGCGTTCGATGTCCATGCGGTCGAGGTACTGGGCACGCATCTGCCGCTCCTCGACCACACCGGTGAGCTGGAGCATGCGGTCGGCCAGCGTCGACTTGCCGTGATCGATGTGCGCGATGATGCAGAAATTCCGGATCCGGGCAGGATCCGTGAACGTCTTGTCGGCGAAGCTGCTGATGGGGGACCCCTTACCTGGACCGGCACCGGCCCGGTTCCGGGCCACTGTCACCTGTCAGGATATCCAAGCCACCGCGTTGCGGCTGCTGCGGCATACACGCACTAAGCTCGGCGGCCATGGCGAGCACGTGGAGCAGCATCGGGAAGACGTTGGGCCGACTTGCGCGGGACAAGGGGCCGCAGCTTCTGGCGCAGCTGCAGAAGTCCGGCGCGCTGGACCGCGCGGCCGGTGTCCTGACCGGGTCGACGGCCGCCGCGCCGAAGCCGGCGCCGGGCCGTCCGGTCACCGCCGACTCCGCCCCGACCGCCCATCGGGCACGGAAGGTGGAGTACTCCCCCGACCTGGACGGTCGCGCGGATCCGGGCGAGATCGTCTGGACGTGGGTGACGTACGAGGAGGACGCGAGCCAGGGCAAGGACCGGCCCGTGCTCGTCGTCGGGCGCGACGGCGACACCCTGCTGGGGTTGATGCTGTCCTCGCAGAGCAAGCACGACGGGGACCGGGACTGGATCGCGGTCGGCTCGGGGTCGTGGGACGCGGAGGGCCGTGCGAGCTGGATCCGGCTGGACCGGGTGCTGGACGTGCCGGAGGCGGGGATCCGCCGCGAGGGCGCCGTCATGGACCGGGACAAGTTCGAGATCGTCGCGCAGCGTCTGCGCACGGACTTCAGCTGGCAGTGACGCGGTCACCGGCCCAGATCTTCGGCGACCATCTCCGCGATCGCGGTCATCGCGAGAGCGTTGGGATGTGCCGGTTCGGCGGGTGATTGCGGCAGCATCCCCTCGAACCACCGCTGCCCCGTCGGCGCGCACGCGTCGTGCCCGCCGTCCACGGCGGCCTTCGCGATATCGATGTAGTGCACTCCGTACCTGGCGGCGGCGTCGACGTAGATCTGGTTGAACCGTTCGAAGTACCGGTTGAGCCAGACCGCGTCCGCGTCGGACACGGGCAGATTCGGCCAGCAGCCGCGTCGGCCGACGGAACCGCCGTGCCCGATCAGGTAGACCTCGGCGTGCGGGGCCTTCGCCACGATCGCGGCCACCACCGCGTCGACCTGCGGCGCCATCTTCGCGATCCCCTCGACCGTGAGCTGTTCCGCCCGCGGGTTGTCGCGGCACCCGGCGTCCGCGCCGGGGACGAGGGCGCCGCAGCGTATCGACACGGGCAGGTGGTTGGAACCGCCGCCGCCGATGCTGAGCGTCACGACGTCGGTGTCCGCGCGCAGGACATCGATCTGCGGTGGGGCGAAGTGCGTCCCCACGAACTGCGCGGTGCTGATCACGTGGGCGGGTGTGGCGGCGGAGCACGTGACGTCGGTGAACGTGGCGGCGCCGATCAGGCGCGCCAGCTTCGCCGGGTAGTTCAGGTCCGGCGACCGCAGGCACAGGTCGCGGTGCTCCGAGAATTCGATGAGCGGCCCGGACGCGCGGGAGTCGCCGAGGGCGACATACGTCGGTCCCGGCCGCGGTGCGTCCTCGGCGGTCGCGGTCGCGGGGACCGTTCCGGTGAGCGCGAGGACCGCGCACGTGAGAATTGCGGCCCGCAGGCCCCGGGCACCCGGCCCGGGTCGGTCGGTGCTCAGCTCTGCAGTCGGTCGTATCGACCGAACAGCGACCGGTAGACCAGCGCGCCCACCGCGCCGCCGATCAGCGGGAACACGATGAACAACCACACCTGCGCGAGTGCGCCGTTCTGGTAGGGCGCGACGGCCAGGCTGCGGGCCGGATTGACGGACGTGTTGTCGATCGGGATCGATACGAGGTGGATCACGGCGAGCGTGAATCCGATCGACACCCCGGCGAGGGGGACGTCGGAGATCTGGTCCGTGGACGCGAGGACCACGAACACGAGCAGCGCGGTGAGGAGGATCTCGACGATCATCGCGGCGCCGATGCCGTAACCGTTCTCGATGACCCCGCCGAGCGGGCCCTTGATGGCGGACGGGCTGTGTGCGCCCCAGCCGTTGGCGCCGAGACCGTCGTCCGCCCGGTTGTACGACGGCAGGCTCTGCGCGATCGTGTAGACCACCACACCGGCGACGAGACCACCGATGACCTGGGCAACGATGTACAAGCCCGCCTTCGCGACGGACAACCGGCCGAGCGCGAGGTGCCCCACCGTGACGGCAGGGTTGACGTGACAGCCCGAGATGGGACCGATGGCGTAGACGAGGAAGAGCAGGGTCAGTCCGAATGCCAGTGCCACACCGAGGTTCCCGACCTTTGCCCCGGCGAAGACCGCCGTGCCCACCGCCGCGAAGACCAGTAGGAACGTACCGACCGCCTCTGCTGCGTATTTCTTGAGATCCGAGATCGGTTCGACTTCTACGTATTCCTGTGCGGTTGGAGACATTGAACCCACCTTCGTCGAAATGGATCGTTAGTCCTGCTTTCCACGGATAGATCTGGGTGGCACTTTACGCCAGGCGTGTGATCTCCACGACGACTTCGAGATCTGTTGCCCGGCCACCGGAGAAGATGCCCTTGAGCGGCGGGACGTCCGCATAGTCCCGTCCGATGCCCACCGACACGTGCTGTTCGTTCACGGCCACGGCGTTGGTCGGGTCGTATCCCCACCACGCCCCGGTCCACGCCTCGACCCATGCGTGACTCTCCCCCGCCACCGTCTCGTCCACCGCCGCATCGGGTTTCGGGTGCAGATAGCCGGACACGTAGCGACTCGGAATTCCCATGCTGCGCAACAGAACCAGCGTGAGGTGCGCGTAGTCCTGGCACACGCCCTGCCGTTCGGCCCAGGCGTCGACCGCGGACGTGTGGACGCCGGTCGTCCCCGGGACGTAGTCCATCTCCCGGTGCACCCAGTCCGCCGCCGCGACAACGGCTTCGTGGGGGGTACGTCCCTTGCGCAGGTCCCGCGCGATGGTGTCGAGCTTGCGGCTGCGCGGCACGAACGTGGTGTTGCTCAGCTGTTCGTTGAACCGGTCGGTGAGCGGCGGGCTCGCCAGTTCGTCCCAGTCCGCCTTCTCCTCCGGCTCCCAGAACGGTTCGGTCTCGACGACGGACAGTCCGGTGACCTCGAGTTCCTTGTGCGGCGCATGGAGATCGAACGCGGTGACTGCGGTGCCCCAGTAGTCGGTGTAGCGGTACGACCGCGTCGCCGGCGTCGTCTCCACCCGGTTCAGGATCACCGTCTGCCTGCTGTCACCGCGGGGGGTGAGTCGCGCCTCGTTGTACGAGGACGTGACCGGTGCATCGTAGGCATACCCGGTGGTGTGCACGACTCTCATTCGCCAGCTCACAGCTCTCCCTCCACGACGGATTCGCCGCCGACGGCCCGTGCATCGGTCCACGCCACCCACGGCGCGGCGTGAAAATACTGCAGCGCGATGGCTTCTCCGAGTTCACGGCAGGTTTCCTGCAGTCCCGCGAGCCGATCCTGGAGGTCCTCGAGGAGCACGCCGGGTGGCAGGAACTCGAGTTCGCTCCGCGCCCTGCCGAGGAGGCGCTGCGCCTCGGCCCGGTGTCCGACGCGGCTGTCCGGCTGGTGGTCGAGTTCGGCGAGGCACAGCTCCGCCTGCCGGATGGCGTGGAACACCGATCGCGGGAACAGCCGGTCCAGCAGGATGAACTCGACCACCCGGTTGGCGTCCAGAGCGCCGCGGTACGTACGCAGGTACGTGTCGTGGGCTCCCGCGGAGCGCAGCACCGTCACCCACGCGGGCGAGGACGGGCGGTCGCCGGCACGGGACAGCAGCATCCGCGCGAGCATGTCGACGCGTTCGATCGAGCGGCCGAGCAGCAGGAAGCGGTACCCGTCGTCGCGGCTCATGGTCGAGTCGGCCAGTCCCGCGAACATCGCCGCGCGTTCCTCCACGTAGCGGAAGAACTCGTGCGGGCCGAGACGCTTGGACGCCCGCTCCCGTTCGGCGAGGCCGTTGTACGTGGTGTTGAGGCACTCCCACATCTCGCTGGACGTGACCTCGCGGGCTCCGCGCGCGTTCTCGCGGGCGCTGGCGAGGGAGTCGATGATCGAGCCCACCTGGTTGCGGCTGAACGCCACCAGTTCGGTCACCGACCGGACGTCGAGTTCGGTGTCGGGTGCTTCGATGCCGAGCACCCGCAGCAGCAACCGGGACGTGCGGTCCGGGTCCACCGACGCGTCGTCGAGGAGCTGGTGGACGGCGACGTCGAGAATGCGGGCCATGTCGTCGGCCCGCTCGACGTACCTGCCGATCCAGTACAGCGATTCGGCGTTCCTGGCCAGCATCAGCGATCACCTCCCCGGCCCCGTTGCTGCTGTTGCTGTTGTTGTTGCTGCAGTTGGGTCGTGCTGAGTTCGGGCCCCTGCTCGGCCTCGGCGGACTGCGCCGGTTCGGCCACCAGCTCCTCACCCGCGAGTTCCCGCTCCTCGTCGGAGCTCCTGCTCGCGAGCACCCACGTGTCCTTGCTGCCGCCACCCTGGCTGGAATTCACGACGAGAGATCCCTCGGGCAGAGCCACGCGGGTCAGGCCGCCCGGCAGCACCCAGACGTCGTCGCCGTCGTTCACGGCGAAGGGACGCAGGTCGACGTGCCGGGGAACCAGTTCGTCCCCGACCTTGGTCGGTACCGTGGACAACTGGACGACGGGCTGCGCGATCCAGCCGCGGGGGTCCGCCTTGATCTTCCTGGTGATCGTGTTCAGCTCCTTCGGTGACGCGTCGGGGCCGAAGACGATGCCGTAGCCACCGGACCCCTCCACCGGTTTGATCACCAGTTCGTCGACCCGGTCCAGCACCTCCTCGCATTCCTCGTCGAGCCAGCAGCGGAACGTGTCGACGTTCGCGAGCAGCGGTTTCTCCCCGAGGTAGTAGTCGATGATCTGCGGGACGTAGGTGTAGACGAGTTTGTCGTCGCCCACTCCGTTCCCGACGGCACTCGAGATGACGACGTTGCCCGCCCGGGCCGCGTTCAGCACGCCCGCCACCCCGAGCACCGAGTCCGGCCGGAAGTGCATGGGGTCGAGGTAGTCGTCGTCGATGCGCCGGTAGATGACGTCGACCTGGCGCTCACCCTCGGTCGTGCGCATGTAGACCATGTTGTCGCGGCAGAACAGGTCGCGGCCCTCGACGAGTTCGACACCCATCTGGCGGGCGAGCAGCGAATGCTCGAAGTACGCGGAGTTCGCGACACCCGGGGTCAGGACGACGACGGTCGGGTCGGCCTCGTTGAGAGCGGCGGACGCGCGCAGCGCCCGCAGCAGGTGCGAGGCGTAGTCCCCGACGGACCGCACGCGATGCGACATGAACAGGTCGGGGAACACCCGCGCCATCGTGCGGCGGTTCTCCATGACGTAGGACACTCCCGACGGCGAACGCAGGTTGTCCTCGAGCACGCGGAAGACCCCGTTCTCGTCGCGGACGAGGTCGATTCCGGCGACGTGGATCCGCACCCCATTCGGCGGGACGATCCCGGAAGCCTCCCGGTGGAAGTGCTCGCACGAGGTGACCAGCCGCTTCGGCAGCACGTGGTCGCGCAGGATGCGCTGTTCCCCGTACACGTCGTCGAGGAACATCTCGAGCGCCTGCACCCGCTGCTTGATGCCCTTCTCGAGACGCGTCCACTCCGCCGCCGCGATGACGCGGGGCACCAGGTCGAGGGGGAAGGGCCGTTCCTGACCGGACAGCGAGAACGTCACGCCCTGGTCGATGAACGCCCTCCCCAGTGCGTCGGATCGGGCGGCGAGGTCGGCCCGGTCCGCGGGCTCGAGCGCCTTGAAGACCCCTTTGTAGGGCGGGCGGACGGTGCCGTCACGGTCGAACATCTCGTCGAACGCCAGCCCGTAGCGCCCGATGTCGGTGTACCCGTCGAACACGTGGGCGGGTTCCGCGGGCTTGCGTGGCCGGGTGGTCACCCGGGTCCGCGGCGGGGTTCCCGCAGCCTTCGCACCCGGCTGTGTGCTGCCCCCCGATTTTCGGCCGGGGGCTTTCGAGGTTGCCGACGTCTTCACTATTGTTGACGACTTCGATGCTGGGGGCGTCATCCCAGACATGCTGCTACATGTACCCCCGTTCAGCAGCACAGCCGCAGGATTTGTCGGCGCGTCCGGCGCCGGTTTGAGATCGGACCACGATCACTGGTAATCTCGCCTGTCGGTGCATATGTGTGCGCCCAGAGCTTTCTCGACCGTAACCAGCTTAAGACGACAGGATTTTACGCGTGGCCAACATCAAGTCCCAGGTGAAGCGGATCCGTACCAACGAGGCGGCCCGACTCCGTAACCAGTCGGTGAAGTCCTCGCTGCGCACGGCGATCCGCTCGTTCCGCGAGGCTGCGGCGGCCGGTGACAAGGACAAGGCCAACGAGCTCCTCGTCGCCACCAGCCGCAAGCTCGACAAGGCAGCCAGCAAGGGCGTCATTCACGCCAACCAGGCTGCCAACAAGAAGTCTGCTCTCGCGCAGGCTGTCAACAAGATCTGACGGTTCTTCCGTCGTAGGCTCTCCAACAGCCGCTCGGTTCTCGGACCGAGCGGCTGTTGTCGTGTCTCCGTAGTTCTTGTGGCGACGTCAGATCTGGCGTAGCCGGGAGACGCGTCCCACAGCACTCTCGACGGCGTAGTCCGCGTCGGCGGCCGCGCCCTTGACATCGGCGTTCAGCGCGGCGACGATGCGCAGCGCCTCCCCCACCGACGTGGGTGTCCACCCCTTTGCGAGGGCCTGCGCCTTCTTGATCTTCCAGGGCGGCATGCCCAGTTCCGACGCCATCCGGAACGGGTCGCCCCGTCCGGCCGGGGCGACCCGGGCGATCGAGTGCACCGCATCGGCCAGTGCGTCCGCGAGCAGCACATGGGGCACGCCCCGCAGCATCGCCCAGCGTAGCGCCTCGATCGCGCCCGCGGTGTCGCCGGCGACGGCCTTGTCGGCGACGTCGAATCCGCTCACCTCGGCCTTGCCCGAGTAGTACCGCTGCACGGCGGCGACGTCGATCTTCCCGCCGGTGTCGGCCGTGAGCTGCGAGCACGCGGCGGCCAGTTCGCGCAGATTCGAGCCGACTCCCTCGAACACGCTCTGCACCACGTCCGGCGACACCCGGACCCCGAGGGTGCGGAACTCGCCGCGGATGAATCCGATGAGCTCGCCGGACTTCAGTTTGGCGCACGGGTGCACCACGGCACCGAGCTTCTCCAGCGCCCCGGTCATCGCTTTCGCACGTCCACCGCCCGAGTGCAGGACGACCAGGACGACGCCCGGAGGGGGATCGCCCGCTGCGTCGAGGACCAGTGCCACCGCATCCTTGCCTGCCTCGGCGGCGGCCTCGAGCACCACCACGCGGTCTTCGGCGAACAGGGAGGGGCTGAGCAGTTCGGCGAGTTCGGCCGCCCCGGCGTCGCCCGCCCGCAATCGGTTGACGGGAAGGTCCGCGCCTGCGGCCACGTTCGCGCTCGCGCGGACCTGGCCGACGACGTGTGCGACCGCGCGTTCGACGAGGAATTCCTCGTCACCGAGGACCAGATGGAGCTGTTCGAGCTGAGTTGGAGTGCTCACGCGAAGATCGTGCCACGTGGGGCGGACACGTTCGCCGACACCCCGGAACCGGCCCGGGCACGCCGAACACCGGCGATCCCCGCGCGGCGAGGGCGTCGGCGGTGGACACTCGATGATATGACCGCGGAATCCGAGGTGGACGGCGTCACCCGCGAGGACTTCGCGCACACGATCGACCTCGACGACGACCGCGCGGCAGGGCAACGGTACGAACTGAGTTTCCGCTACACCTGCCGCGACGGGCTGCTTCTGCGGTGGTCGGTACAACTGGTGGCCCGCTGCTCGGTCTCGGGGCACGCCGAAGCCGTGTTCGCCGGTGGCCGATCCGCCCTCGAGCCGGTCCTCGGAGTGGGCACGGCGAACGGCGCCGACGACGACTTCGAGACCGCGTGCGGCGTCTACGAACACCAGTGGCGGTCGCTCCTCGACCCGGCGGGCGGCAGCCCGCGAGCCGACACCGACCAGCGTCACCTGTCCGATGCGCTCAGCCTGTACGGGCGCACGTGGCGCAGCGACTCCGGTCGCGCGGTCGCCGACCGCCTCGCGTCGTTCGCGAATGTCACCGTCCTCGCATTGGGCACCGATCCCGCATTCCAGGTGATGCGCCGGACCGCGGCCCACTATCCCGAACCGGTCGTCCTCGCCGTGTATCAGCCCGAGAGGCAGCGCATCGATCTCAGCCTTGCCGACCCCGCGACCGTGGAGGCGCTGATCGACGACCCCGGTCCGCTGCGCACCGGACCCGACTCCAGCGCGGGCACCCTCCTCGCGGGACCCGGATCCACCGGGCTCCTGCACCCCGGCTACCTCGGCTCCACCACCGCGGCCGGTCTCACCGAGCTGACTCCACCACCACCGCTCAGCTGATCACTTCGCGGGTCAGCAGGTCGACGACCGCCGCCAGGGTGCCGACGCGCGCGAACTCGGCCCGTTGCCGCTCGGCGCCCGTGCCGTCCCGCAACACGGTGTCGAGGCCCGATTCGAGGAAGGCCCGGTCGCTCGCGCCGAGTCCCGGGGCCACGCACTCGTTCAGCAACTCCAGGTGCCTGCGGATCGGCAGGGACCGATCGGTCGCCGGACTCGTGCATTCCCCGTCGAGCCCGTCCCGGGCCGCACGCCACAACTGCGCCCGCAGCAACTCGACCCGCAGCCACGGCACGGAGTGGCCGTCCCTGATCGAGCGCAGCGCCCACCCGACGAGACCCTTCACCACCACCGCGTAGAGCGCCGCGTGCGCCGCGGTCATGGCGACGTCCGCGATCCGGACCTCGATGGTCGGCTGCTTGTCGGAGAGCCGGACGTGCCAGTAGATCATTCCCCGGTCCATGGCAGCGCCGGTCCCGATCATGGCACCGACCGACGACTCGTACTCGTCCGCGGAATCGAAGTGCGGCGGCGGTCCCGCCGACGGCCACCGCGACCACATGATGTGCCGCCAACTGTGGTATCCGGTGTCGTGTCCGCTGTGGAACGGCGAGTTCGCGGCGAGCGCGAGGAGCACCGGGAGCCAGCTGCGCACCTGGTTGCTCACCAGCACACCCACGTCGCGGCTCGGGATGCTCACGTGCACGTGACAGCCGCACGTGGTCACCGTGTCCACGATCGACCCGAAGTGGCGGGCCATCTCCTCGTACCGCGGGCTCGGGGTGATCGCCGGGGGCAATCCCTCGGCGATCAGGGAGGTTCCGCTGGGCACCAGCAGCAGGTCGCGGCCCGCGGCGGCCTTCACCAGCCGGCGTCGCAGGCTGCGCAACTCCTCGTGCAGTTCCTCCCCGGTGTGGCACACGCCCGTCGCCGTCTCGATCTGGCACCGGGCAAGCTCACGCTGGAGCCCGTGAATGTCGTGGCCGGCCTCCGCGACCACGTCGGGTCCGCCGGAGGCGAGGTGACCGGACTCGTCGACGAGGAAGAACTCCTCCTCGACCCCCACACTGAGGTCGCGATCCGATTCCGTTGCTGCAGCGCTCATTCAGCAGGTATCCCCGAGTTCCGCGGAGCCGAAACCGGGCGCCGCCGCTCAGGTGAAGCCGATGACTTCCTCACCCCACGCCCGGCGGAGTTCCCGGTCCGGATCGTCGACGACCGCGTCGGAGCGGCCGATCAGCAGCGTCGTGCGGTCCGCCTCGTCGTACCGCGGCCAGTCGACCTCCGCATCGGTCCCGTCGGGGGTGCCGTCGGTCGCGAACGACAGCCACCGGCGCTGGATCCGCTCCGACACGTGACCGGCGGTGCGGTGCCCACCGAGCTTGAACGTGGGGTCGTGCGGGACGACGCCGAAGTTGCCGAAGACGTAGGGCACCTCGGTGCCGTGAGTGGCACCGATCCGTGCGGCGCGCAGGAAGGGCGTGGCGTAGTCGAAGCGGTACAGCCAGGTGGGCGCGACCCGGCTGTGTGCCTCCGCGATCCACAGCGTCGGCATCCGGAACGCGGCGTCCCGCGAGATCTCCATCGCCGAGCGTTTCTTCGGGTAGTCGGCATACGCGGCGGCCACCTCCTGCTCCTCGTCGGCGGGAAGGTCCGGATGGTCGGCGGCGATCGCCACGAACATCTGATGGACGGCGTCCGGGGTGATCGGCATCAGGGGCGATTTCATCAGCCGGAACATCGACGCCTCGTCCTTGTTCGTCCCGATCAGCAGCGGAATTCGATGCGCGAGGCCTTTGCGGAACGCCGCCACCGGGTAGTGCGGGACCACGTCCCCGTCGACGGTCGGGGCAACAGCCAGGGTGCCGGGGACCCGCGCGGGCACCTGCTGGACGAGTTCGAAGCACGCCTTCGTCAGCACGTCGACGGGCAGGTCGCGGAGACGGCCCGCGTCGGCGGGCGCGATGTCGAGCAGTTCGAGGAACGACTCGGCGATGCTCTCGGCTCGCGCACTGCCGTACACGGACGTCGCAGGCGAACTCTCGGCGATCGCGCGATGGAACAGCCCCTCCGCCTGCGGCGACGTCATCAGCGTGGTGACCGAGCCACCGCCGGCGGACTCCCCGAACAGGGTGACGTCGGCCGGGTCGCCGCCGAACGCCGCGATATTGTCCCGGACCCAGGTCAGGGCCGCGATCTGATCGCGCAGGCCGAGGTTCGTGTCGAACGGGTGCTCGCCGGTCGAGAACGCGGAGAAGTCCAGGAACCCCAGCGCACCGAGCCGATAGTTGAACGCCACCACCACGACGTCGCCGCGCTCCACCAGCCGAGCCGGATCGAACATGCGCTGCCCGGACGAACCCAGGTAATAGGCCCCACCGTGGATCCACACCATCACCGGCCGTGCTTGCCCCGCATCCGCCGCCGGCGCGAAGACGTTCAGGGTGAGGCAGTCCTCGTCGATGCTCAGACCGGGATCGATGGGCAGCGGCCCGTGCTCGTTCTGCGGCGCGATCGGACCGAACCGGGAACAGTCGCGCACCCCGTCGAAAGGTTCGGGCGCGCGCGGCGCGCGGAGCCGCCACTCGCCGACCGGGGGCGCGGCGTAGGGGATGCCCTTCCACGACAGAACGCCGCCCGCGTGGACGCCTCGCAGCATGCCCTGGTCGACGGACACGAGTGGGTTCTCGGTGTGCGAAACCATGCGGCCATCTTCACCCGGGCCGGCCGCACCCGGAGTCCGTTCGTGAATTCTTCCGGCTCGGAGCGGCGACGACCGCCCGCTCTGGCAGACTGAATCAGTGAGCGGGCCCATGCCCGCACGCTGGAGGAACCGATGCGAGACACAGTGCCCGATACGACGCGCTCGCAGGCTGTCGGCAAGTCTGCCGTGACGTTCGCGACACTCGCCGACCTTCTCTACGCGGGCCAGGATTTCGGGCAGGTCCACCAAGCCATCTGCGATGCCGCGCCGCTACTCGTCGAGGGCTGTCAGCACGCGAGCCTGATGCTCCGGCAGGGGTCCGGCTATGTGACGGTGGCGGCCAGCGACGACGTCGCCGCCCGCGTCGACGAGTTCGAGCGCGTCGAGAACGAGGGTCCGTGCGTCGACGCCATCGTCAGCGACACCCCCCAGTTCGACACGGACCTGTCCACGTCGTCGCAATGGCCGCGGCTCTCGCGGCGGGTGCTGGCCGAGACACCGGTGCGCGGGGCGGCCGGCTTCCGCCTCGTCATCCTGGGACGCAAGGTCGGCGCGCTCGATCTGTTCTCCGACACGCCGGGAGCCCTGAACACCACGTCGGTCGAGCAGGGCATCATGCTCGCGTCGTTCGCGGCGGTGGCACTGGCGGCGGTGCACGAGCACCTCGAGGCCGAGACGCTGCGGGCCGGCCTCGTGAGCAACCGTGAGATCGGCAAGGCAGTGGGGCTGCTGATGGCGTTCCACAACATTCCCGAGACCCAGGCGATGGAGATTCTCCGCACCACCTCACAGGAGATGAACATCAAACTGGCGACGGTGGCACAGGAAATCGTCGCGCACCATCATCGGAAGTTGACCTGACCGCTGTCAGTCCGGCCCCGGCGAATCGGGGTTACCCGCGATACCGAGCATGGACAGAAGCATGCGGCAGTCTTCGGCGTCGAGTGACTGAGCAGCGACGACCCGCTGCGCTCTCCACACCTGTCCGGCGTCGAGTTCGTCGTCCACGTCGAGATCCGTCCGCTCCGATTCCGACATCTCGCCCTCCAACGCGGGTGTGTTCCAAGACCGTTCGCCCTCGACATCTGCCACCGG
Organism: Rhodococcus sp. NCIMB 12038; assembly: GCF_002165735.1. NCBI lineage: Bacteria > Bacillati > Actinomycetota > Actinomycetes > Mycobacteriales > Nocardiaceae > Rhodococcus > Rhodococcus sp. NCIMB 12038. The sequence continues at coordinate 143,554 of NZ_NHML01000017.1, read as the reverse complement.
ATGGTAGTCGGTGTTCGGGTGTCTCATATGCACATCGGGAATCGAATTCGAAACGATACAGAAATCGCCCCTGCCCGGTCCGGAGAGCGCGCCGCCGGCCGCCCTCTCACCCATCCTTCAACGGAAGCTGGTCACGAAAGTGGCTGTACTGCAACGGGTGTCACGCCGGCGTCAGCGCCCGCAGCGGCTCGCTCAGCTCGTCGGCGAAGAACGCGAAGAACCCGTCCACGTCCGGTCCCGCGTTGATCAGCGCCAGACGATCGAACCCGGCATCGACGAACGGGCCCGCCACCTCGAGGTGCCGCCGGACGTCCGGCCCGCACGCCATCGCATTCCGGACGTCCTCGGTGCGGACCGACGACGACGCGGCCTCGAAGTTGATCGGATTCGGCAGTTCCGCCTGAACCTTCCATCCGGTCAACCCGAACCGGAACAATCGGTGCGCCGACTCGACTGCGGATTCCTCGTCGGGCGCCCACGCGAGGGGCACTTCCCCGTATTTCGGGCCCGACCCACCGGCCGCGGTGTAGGCCTGCACCAGATCCGGGTCGGGTTCGGTCGCGAAGAGTCCGTCACCGAGTTCCGCGGCGATGTCGGCGGCCTGCGTGCCGCCTGCCGCGACCGCGATCGCCGGGGGCACATCGGGGAGATCGAAGACGCGTGCGTCGTCGAGGGTGAGGTGCTTGCCCTCGTAGGAGTGGTAGCCGCCCGACCACAGCAGGCGGATGATGTCGATCGCCTCACGCAGCATCTGGTGCCGGACGGTCACCGACGGCCAGCCACCGCCGACGACATGTTCGTTCAGCCGTTCCCCCGAGCCGAGGCCCAGGGTGAACCGGCCGTCGCTGAGGACGGCGGTCGTGGCCGCGGCCTGCGCGACGATCGCGGGGTGGTACCGAACGAACGGGCAGGTGACACCGGTGGCGAGACCGATCCGCTCGGTCCGCGCCGCGGCGGCAGCGAGCATCGACCACACGAATCCCGAGTGACCGTGACTGTAGAGCCAGGGGTGGTAGTGATCGCTCACCTCGACGAAGTCGAAGCCGGCCCGCTCGGCCTCCACCGCCTGCCGCACGATCTCCCGCGGATCGAACGTCTCGGCCATCAGCTTGAACCCCACCTGCATGTCGTCGTCCCTTCCCTCGCGTTCTGCGACGGTTTCCCGGATTCGGGCGCATTCACACAAGGCGACCCAGCCACGGCGGCCAGATCGGCGCCCACAGCACCAGCACCCCGATCGCGATTCCCACCATTACCAGCCGGGTTCCGGGGCTGCGCAGCGCCGCACCTATCGCCAGCACGGCACCGAGGACGAGGACCGCACCGGCGGGCCCCGCGGGCACCGGAACGGAAGCGCCGGGGATCCGCGCGCCCCGCTCGGCCACGGTCACCAGCCACCACAGCGGCCACTGGGTCAGGCGCACCACCACTCCCGCGACGGGCACGCTGAGGCCGGCGATCAGCGCGGTGATCGCGCCCGTCACGGTGATCACTCCGATCACGGGTGCCACCAGGATGTTCGCGCAGATCGACACCAGGCTCACGGTGCCTGCCATCGCGGCCACGATCGGCGCCGTCACGGCGAACGCGGCGACGGACACCGCCACCGCTTCCGCCACCGCCCGTGGCCACCCGCGGTCCACCAGCGCGTCGACCCACACGGGCGCGATCACGATCAACCCGGCGGTGGCCGTCGCGGAGAGAACGAAACCGAAGTTCACCGCCAGTTCCGGCGCCCACACCAACAGGGCCATCACGCCCGCCGCCAGCGCGGGCATCGCCTGTTTCCGCCGTCCCGTGACGAGCGCCAGCAGGGCGACCGAGCCCATCGCGGCGGCACGCAGCACGCTGGGTGACGGTCGCGCGACCACCACGAACGCGATCAGTGCGGCGGCGGCCAGCGCCGCGCCTGCCCGCGGGCCAAGCCCCACCCCTCGGACCAGGAGCAGCACCGCACCCAGCAGGATGCTGACGTTCGCCCCCGACACCGCCGTGAGATGTGTCAGTCCGGTCGCGGTGAAGTCGTCCTTCACCTCCCGGGACAGCGCCGAGGTGTCGCCCACCACCAGCCCCGGCAGCAGTCCGGCCTCGTCGGCGGGCAGGACCGCGGCGGCCGCGGCGAACCGGCTGCGCAGGGCTCCGGCCCACCGCTGGTGCACAGGCGCGGGACCGACCTCCGCCGGCGGTCCGGACACCCGGACCGTCGCCAGACTCAGGTCCCGGTGCCGCGGTGGGCTCAGCTGCCCGCGCAGCAGCACGTCCTGCCCCGGCAGGAGCCCGAGCCATCCGTCCGCCGGGGCGAGGAGGACCACCGCACCGCCCGCGTGGATCGTCTCACCGGCGCGGCGGATCTCGACGACGTTCGCGTTCACGAGGACCTGCCGTCCGAAGCCGGCGATCTCCCTGGGGTCGTCGACCGGGGTGACGACGAGCGTCACCCACGTCTCGTTCCGGGCGAGTTCGGTCATCGGGTGCTGTTCCACGGCCTGAACCCGCCAGGCCACCCCTGCAGTGCAGCACGATCCGAACAGCAGTAGCGCGAGCGTTCCGGCCGTCCATCGCCGCGGAGACCGCAGCGCGCAGCCGGCGGCGAGAAGGACGGCCGCCCCGGACAGGGTCGCCAAGAGCATCCATGCCGCGCGGGAGCCTCCGAGGATGCCGATCAGCGTTGCCGCCCAGCAGATCCCGGCGAACGGGAGCAGCCGGAGGTCGAGGAGCCGCGGCTCGCTCTCGGGCATCAGAGGGTGACCTGGGCGCGCAGCTTCTCCAGCCGCACCGGCCCGATCCCGTCCACCTCCCCCAGTTGTGCGATGTCGGTGAACTTGCCGTTCGTCGTGCGCCACGCCACGATCGCAGCCGCCGTGACGGGTCCGACACCGGGAAGCGCGTCGAGTTCCGTCTCCGTCGCCGTGTTGAGGTTCACCAGTCCACCGGCCGCAGGGGTCGCCGCACCCGCGGTTCCCGGCGATCCCGTGGAGGTGCCGCCCACCGCACTCGGTGGCGCCTGGGTGGTCGCGGCGCCCACGAGCACCTGATCGCCGTCCGAAAGTTGTTGCGCCAGATTCAATCCGAGGGTGTCACCACCGGCGCGCACTCCCCCGGCGGCGGCGAGCGCGTCCGCCACCCGGGCGCCCGGTGGCAGCCGGACGAGGCCTGCCGAGGTCACGAGCCCCACCACGCTCACGACGATCTCCTCCGCCGGTGCGGGTGCAGGCGCCGCGGCGGCTGGAGTTGTCGGTTCCGGCGCCGGATTCAGGGAATGAACACCCGCTGTGGGCAGTGACGGAACGGCCTGCGTCGCCGGCCGATCGCTGCGCACCGCCAGCACGGTGGCCGCGGCGACGACGATTCCCACCACGATCAGCACGATCGCCCCGTACCGCCCGGGGTCGAATCGTGCGTCCCGCCACCGGTCGGGCAGCGAGAAGCAGACTCGGCGCCGGGCGGCGGACCACGTCTCGTCGCCGTCGAGGCCGGCCTCATCCGGCTCGGCCAGCCAGTCCGGCGCCGCCGGAGTGTCGGGCGGCAGCACGTCGCGTTCCCCCGACGTCAGGAACGCGAGCCGGGTCCGGCCCCTCGAACGTTCTTCCCTGATGCCCATGGACGCGACGTTAGAGTGCGGCGCCCCCAGGATCGCCGCGCCGACCCGGCATTCGAATCGGCCTGTGGATCAGTGCGAAGTTGTGGATGAATCGTGATTTTCGTCCTGCAGTGCGGGTTCCGGGCACAGCACGATGCCGATGGCGCCTGCCCCGACGTGGGCACCGATCACCGAGCTGAAATCGGTGACGACGAGATCGCTGACCTGCGGGATCCGGTCCTTCAGTTGCTGCGCCACCGCCTCGGCGCGCTGCCGGGCGTGCATGTGATGCACAGCGACAGCCGTCCTGTCCAGACCGGCCTGCTCCACCGCGGCATCGACCATCCTGGCCATGGCCTTGGTCGAGGTCCGCGTCTTCTCCTTCAGCACCAGTCTGCCGTCCACGAGATGCAGCACCGGCTTCATCGCCAGTGCGGTGCCGAGCAGTGCGGCGGCGGTGCCGATCCGCCCTCCGCGGCGCAACTGGTCGAGCCGGTCGACGACGATCAGGCAGCGCCCGCGGCTCGCGACGTCCACCGCCCGCCGGTACACCGCCTCGAGGTTCGCACCGTCTTTCGCGGCCCGCGCCGCCTCGAGGACCGGGTACCCCAATCCCATTCCGGCGGACTGGGAGTCGACGATCCGCACGCGGCCGTCGAACTCCTGCGCCGCCTGACGGCCCGCCTCCCACGTGCCGGACAGCTGCCGCGAGATGTGCACCGCGAGAACGCCTGCACCCTCACTCAGTTCCAGCGCTTCGGCGTAGGCCTCGGACAGCTCGCTGGGCGATGCGCCCGACGTGGTGACGCCGGCGAGATCCTCGGGGACCTCGTCGATCCCCTCCCGGAAGTCCCGGCCGCCGCTGAGGACGTGGAGCGGGACCACCCGGATCCCGTACTGCTCGAGGTGCTCGGGCAGGATCGATGCCGAAGAATCGGTGACGACGACGACGGGCATCGGACTACTCGGCTCCGCTCGACACGGGGTCGGCCGGAACCGCGCCCTCGGCGGAGTCCGGCACGACGGCCGCCGCGCGGATCGCGGTCAGCATCGCCGCGGCCACCTCGGTGTGTCCGTCCCAGCCCCAGTGGATGCCGTCCGGGTTGCCCTGATCACTGAAGACGTTGGCGCGCACCGCCTCCGCGAGGTCGACGAGGGGCACGTTCTTCTCCTCCGACCACGTGGTGATTGCCGCGACGGCACCGGGACGACCCGCGTGGACCTTGCCGTAGGCCTCGCTGCGGTGCACCGACGGCAGGGTTCCGATGACCGGCAATTCGGGGCGCATGTACTCGAGCGCCGCCCGTGAGCTCTCCAGGTATTCGACACTCAGCCGCGGCGGCAACGCCACCGGCCACCCCAGCGGGGCGAGCCGGGGCTGAAGCCACTGGTAGCCGCTCCGCACGACGCGTCGCAGCGCAGGCGGGCGGACGTAGCGCAATTGCTCCCGCAACGCCGTCGGGAGCGGGGACGGCAGCGAATCCATGCCGCCGACGGCGAACACCACGGCGCCGGCGCGGGGAACCGCGGACCACACCCGTGGGTCCTGGGTCAGCGCCCACCACACGTCGCGACTGGTCCAGCCGATCCGCGCCACCAGCTCGATATCCCAGCCGAGTTGGCGGGCAACGATATTGGGCCAGATGTCGGGGTGGTCGGACGGGAGACCGCCCTTGGGTCCGTAGTACGACAGCGAGTCGGCGAGCACGAGCAGGACGGGGCGTTCCCCGGAACCGGCATCCATCTCAGAGGACGTCACTGGCCACACTCGCGGAAGCGTTCCACACGTCGAGCCGCCAGCTGAGCGAATCGGGGTTCCCGTACGCACTCAGCTGCACCCAGCTGGTGTTGCCCAGCCCGCCCAGCACCGGCCAGCGGTCGACGGGCAGATCCAGCAGAGCGGCGGTCAGCGCGGCGATCAATCCGCCGTGAGCAACCAGGACCACCGGCTTCTCGGCCCAGTCCTCGTGCTTCTCGACCAGTTCCGCGACCACCGGCTTGCTGCGGCGGGCGACGTCGAGGCGACTCTCGCCGCCGGGCGGTGCCCACGTCGCGTCGCCGCGCCATGCGGCGCGGGCGCCGGGTGCGCGCGCGTCGACGTCGAGGTGGGTGAGCCCCTGCCAGTCGCCGAGATGCGTCTCACGGAGGCGTTCGTCGATCTGCACCGGCAGTCCGGCGTTGTCGCCGACCTCCACGGCGGTGTCGTAGGCCCGCCGCAGATCGGAGGACACGATGGAGATCGGTCGGCGACCGACGAGCGCGGTGGCGGCGGCGCGCGCCTGCGACCGCCCCAGCTCCGACAGTTCGGTGTCGAGCTGGCCCTGCATGCGGTTGTCGGCGTTGTACTCGGTCTGTCCGTGGCGGAGCAGTATCAGCCGCCGCGGGGCACGGGGAGCATCCGTCACAGCTCGGACTCCCCAGTCTCTGCGGCGCCCGCACCGGCAGCCTCGGGGGCGCCCGCACCGTTCGCGCCGGCCGGGCCGTGCTGGCCGATACCCTCCACCGGCACGGCCGGGCAGTCCTTCCACAGCCGGTCGAGGGCGTAGAAGTTGCGTTCCTCGTTGTGCTGGACGTGGATGACGACGTCCACGAAATCGAGCAGTGCCCAACGGCCTTCGCGGGTGCCCTCGCGCCGCACCGGCTTGTGACCTGCCTCACGCAGCCGATCCTCGATGTTCTCGACGATCGCGTTCACCTGGCGCTCGTTGGGGGCGGAGGCGATGACGAAGCAGTCGGTGATGACCAGCTGCTCGGAAACATCGAGCACCACCACATCGGAGGCCAGCTTCTCGTCGGCAGCCACTGCCGCGATGCGTGCCATCTCGATGGCTTCGGTCGTTGCGCTCACGCGATGTTCTCCCAGTTCGTTCGGAAAGTGCTGTCTAACTCTTGGTCTTGTCCGGGGCCGGTTCGGACATCGTCGTCGCGCCGTCGAGGCGCTCGGAGTCCGGTGGCCGGTACAGGTTCCGTTTGGAGATGTACTGGACCACACCGTCCGGCACGAGGTACCACACAGGACGATGGCGACTGGCGCGCCGCCGACATTCCGTCGAGGAGATCGCCAGAGCCGGGATCTCGATCAGCGTGACCGCGTCCTCCGGCAACGCATCCAGGTGCCCGGCCAGATGTTCGGTGTTGAGATCGAATCCCGGACGCGACACCCCGACGAACTTCGCCAGCGAGAACAGTTCCTCCCAGTCCTGCCAGGACAGGATACTCGCCAGGGCGTCCGCACCGGTAATGAAGTACAGCTCGGCGTTCGGGTGGTAGCTGCGCAGATCCCGCAGGGTGTCGACGGTGTAGGTGACCTTCTCGCGGTCGACGTCCACCCGGCTGACCGAGAACCGCGGGTTCGACGCGGTGGCGATGACCGTCATCAGGTACCGGTCCTCGGCCGGGCTGACGCCCTTGCCCTGCTTCTGCCACGGCCTGCCGGTGGGTACGAAGACCACCTCGTCGAGGCTGAATCGGTCGGCCACCTCGCTGGCGGCCACCAGGTGACCGTGATGAATGGGGTCGAAGGTGCCGCCCATGACTCCCAGGCGGCGCCGACGCGCGCCCGTTGTTCCCTGTTCCACGAGTGTCGAGCTTACGTGTTCACACCGGCAGCAATCCGGCGACCACCGACGCCAGCTGCTGAGCGGATCGGCATTCGTGCATGCTGATGACCTCGTTGTACACCTTGGCCGCCGAGTCGCCCGATCCCCACTGGCCGCGGGGCTCGGGGTTGAGCCAGTGCGCGTGCTTCGCCACCGACACGAGTCGGGCGAGTGCCTCCAGGTTCGGGTCGCGGTAGTTGTTGCGACCGTCGCCGAGCACCAGCAGGGACGTGCGGGACGTGATGCTCTGGGTGAACCGCTCGGCGAACACCCCGAACGCGTTGCCGTAGTCGGAGTGCCCGTCGTAGCCGACCAGGTCGGCTTCCCGGATCATCCGCGACATGGCGCTGCCGAGGTCGGCTCCCGCGTCGAAGAAGCGGGTGACCTCGTCGGTGGTGTCGATGAACGCGAACACCCGCACCCGGGAGAACTGTTCGCGCAGAGCGTGGACGAGCAGCAGCGTGAAGTGGCTGAATCCCGCGACCGAACCCGACACGTCGCACATCACGACGAGTTCGGGGCGGGCCCGCCGGGGTTTGCGCTGGACGAGGTCGATGGGCACGCCGCCGGTGGACATCGACTTGCGCAGGGTCCGGCGCAGGTCGATCGAACCGGCACTCGCCCGGCTGCGTCGCACGGCCAGGCGGCTGGCGAGCAGCCTCGCCAGCGGGGTGACGTTGCGTTTCAGCGCGGTCAGCTCGGCGTCCGAGGCGCGCAGGAAGTCGACTTCCTCGGCCAGTCGGGGGACGCCGTACGACGCCACCCGTTCCTTGCCGAGGTTCTCGGCCGACCGGCGCCGTGTCTCCTTCTCGATCATCTTGCGGAAGTCGGCGATCCGCTGGGCGGCGGTGCGCTTGGCCACCTCGGATTCGTAGCTCTCCGTCGTCCGGGCCCCGGTGTCCTGCTGATTGCCGAGGAGTCCGTCGAGGATCTTCTTCAGCAGAGTTTCCGGTGCGACGTCCCGCAGCGCCTGGTAGGCGGAGAACGACGGGCCGTTCGCCGACTGGTACTGCCCCAGTTCCTCGACCATCTGCGCGGTCAGCAACTCGGTGAGCTCGATCGCCTCCGGCGACCCGTCGGTGAGCAGGTCGACGATCAGCTCGCGCAGCGCCTCGTAGTCGATGTCACCCTTCGCGTTCCGCGGCAGGCTCGTGTCGATCGCCCCGGCCGCCCGGTTCCCGACCGCCGCCGGGAACCAGAGTTCGAACAACGCGTCGAAGGTGGGCCGGTGGGTGGGCCGCCGCAGCAACGCGCACGCCAGGCCCTCCCGCAGGGATTCGCGGTCCAGCAGGTCGAGGACCGACATCACCTGTCCGGCGTCGACCGTCTCGGACGGTCCGACCGTGATCCCGCGCCGCCGTAGCGCTTCGACGAAGTCGACGAGATGCCCCGGCAGCCCGTTTGGCGCCGCGCGACCGCCCGGCTTCGACCGGGACGCGAGGGGACCACCAGCAGCCATGGGAAGTCCTTCAGTTCAGTCGCAGCTCGGCAGCGGCCCGCAGCTGGTCGGATTGGTGTTTGAGAACGACACCCAGCGTCGCGCGCACGGCGTCGTCGTCGAGGGTGTCGAGCCCGAGCGCCAGCAGCGTGCGACCCCAGTCGATGGTCTCGGCCACCGACGGCAGCTTCTTCAGCTGCATGCCGCGCAGCACACGGATCGTCTTGACCAGCTGCTCGGCCACCGCCTCGGGCAGTTCCGGCACCCGGCTCGCGAGGATCCTCCGCTCGAGTTCGGCGTCGGGGAAGTCGAGATGCAGGAACAGGCAGCGGCGCTTGAGCGCCTCCGACAGTTCGCGGGTGGCGTTCGAGGTGAGGACGACGAACGGCTTGCGCGTGGCGGTGATGGTGCCCAGTTCGGGGACGGTGACCGCGAAATCGCTGAGTACCTCGAGGAGCAGGCCCTCGATCTCGACGTCGGCCTTGTCGGTCTCGTCGATCAGCAGCACCGTCGGGTCTTCGCGCCGGATGGCGGTCAGCAGCGGCCGCGACAGCAGGAACTCCTCGGAGAAGACGTCCGCCTTGGTGGCGTCCCAGCTGTGGTCGCTGCCCGCCTGGATGCGCAGGATCTGCTTCGCGTGATTCCACTCGTACAGGGCGCGGGCCTCGTCGACGCCCTCGTAGCACTGCAACCGCACCAGTTCGGCGCCGGTGGTCTCGGCGACGGCGCGGGCGAGTTCGGTCTTGCCGACTCCGGCGGGACCCTCGATGAGCAGGGGCTTTCCGAGCCGGTCGGCGAGGAACACCGCGGTCGCGGTGCCCTTGTCGGACAGGTAACCGGTTTCGGCGAGCCGAGCGATGACGTCGTCGACGCTGGCGAAGAACGGCTTCGTGGTGGGCAGTGCGCGGTCCACGCTCGCTCCTTTCAGAGGGGCTTGAGGAAGGGAGTCCGGCGGGGGTCTAGACCGGGCGCGTGTGCCCGTCTCCCCACACGATCCACTTGGTGGAGGTCAGTTCGGGCAGCCCCATCGGGCCGCGGGCGTGCAGTTTCTGCGTGGAGATCCCGATCTCGGCGCCGAATCCGAACTGCTCACCGTCGGTGAAGGCGGTGGAGGCGTTGACCATGACGGCGGCGGCGTCGACCCGGGCGGTGAACTCGCGGGCGGCCGCGAGGTCGGACGTCACGATGGCCTCGGTGTGGCCGGTGCCGTAGCGGTCGATGTGCTCGACCGCGGCGTTCAGGTCGTCGACGACCTTGAGAGCCACGTCGAGCGTGAGGTACTCCTCGGACCAGTCCGACTCCGTCGCGGGCACCAGCCCGGGCAGGTCCCCGTGCACGGTCACACTGTGCATCTGCAGGGCCTGCAGCAGCTTCGGCACCGCCGTCTCGGCGATCGCGGCGTCGACCAGCACGGTCTCCGCGGTGTTGCAGACACTCGGCCGCCGCGTCTTGGAATTGAGCAGGATCCGTTCGGCCATCTCCAGGTCGGCCGCCGCGTGGACGTAGACGTGGCAGTTGCCGACGCCCGTCTCGATCGTCGGAACAGTCGCGTCGCGCACCACGGCGCTGATCAGGCCGGCCCCGCCGCGAGGAATCACGACGTCCACCAGCCCGCGGGCCTGGATCAGGTGCGTCACGCTGGAGCGGTCCTCGCTCGGCAGTAACTGCACCGCGTCTTCCGGCAACTGCTGCGCGGCCAGTGCCGCCCGCAGCGCCACGACCAGCGCCGCATTCGACTTCGCCGCGGACGAGGAGCCGCGCAGCAGGGCCGCGTTGCCCGACTTCAGGGCCAGCCCGAACGCGTCGACGGTGACGTTGGGCCTGGCCTCGTACACCATGCCCACCACGCCGAGCGGAACCCGCAGCTGACGCAGTTCGAGACCGTTCGGGAGCGTGGAGCCCCGCACCACCTCACCGACCGGGTCGGGCAGGCCGGCCACCTGACGCAGGCCGGACGCGATGCCCTCGACCCGTTCCGCGGTCAGCCGCAGCCGGTCGAGCAGGGAGTCCTCGGTGCCCGACGCCTTCGCCGCCTCGATGTCGGCGGCGTTGGCGGCGAGGATGTCGGTGGACGCGGCGAGCACGGCGTCGGCCGCCGCGTGGAGCGCCGCATCCTTCTGCGCGGTGGTGAGCAGCGCGAGGACCCGCGACGCGGTGCGGGCGCGACGGGCCGCTGCGTGGACGGCTTCACGGGTATCCACCGTGGCACCGGCCGACGAGGTGGAAGTCACTGCAGTCATGAACACAGCCTATATACAGGGCCGGATACCCCGCGGAGCGGGAAGGACCCTGCCACCGCGCGGAGCGGGAAGGGCGGGAATGATTTCATCCCCCGGACGGGTTGCGACTGGTCGAGACCATCAGAGGTAGGAGTGCTGCAGTGAGCGTGTTGTTCGAACCCATCACCTTCCGCGGAGTCACCGTCCCCAATCGAGTGTGGATGGCGCCGATGTGCCAGTACTCGGCCGACGTGACCGGCAGCGACGTGGGGGTGCCGAACGACTGGCACCGGACGCACCTCGTGACGCGGGCCATCGGCGGTGCGGGCCTGATCCTCACCGAGGCGACGGCCGTCAGCCCGGAGGGCCGCATCAGCCCGGCCGACCTCGGCCTCTGGAATGACACCCAGACCGAGGCCTTCGCGCAGATCAACGCGCAGCTCGAGGACTTCGGCGCGGTACCCGGCATCCAGCTCGGGCACGCCGGGCGCAAGGGGTCCGCGCACGTCCCGTGGCGCGGCGGGGGCAGCCTCGACGACGCCGATCGGTTGGCGTGGCGGACGGTGGCGCCGAGCGCGATCGGTTTCGGCGACCACACCCTGCCCGCGGCGGCGACGGCGGAGGACATCCGGAAGGTGGTCGCGGATTTCGCCGCCGCCGCCGAGCGGGCGTCGCGCGCAGGCTTCAAGGTGGTGGAAATTCATGCGGCACACGGCTATCTGCTGCACCAGTTCCTCTCGCCGGTCAGTAATCACCGCACCGACGAGTACGGCGGCAGCTTCGCGGGCCGCATCCGTCTCCTGCTGGAGGTCGTCGAGGCGGTGCGCGGCGTGTGGCCGGCCGAACTGCCGGTCTTCGTCCGGGTGTCGGCCACCGACTGGCTGTCCGAGGAGCCCGGGCTCGACGCGGACAGCTGGACGCCGGACCAGACCGTCGCCCTCGTGCAGACGCTCGCCGATCTGGGCGTCGACCTCGTCGACGTCTCCAGCGGCGGCGTCGCGTCCGCGCGGATCCCGGTCGGCCCCGGCTACCAGGTCCCGTTCGCCCGCCGCATCCAGAACGAGACCCTGCTCCCCGCCGCCGCGGTGGGGCTCATCACCGAACCGGAGCAGGCCGAGCAGATCGTGGAGTCGGGAGAGGCCGTCGCCGTGTTCCTCGGACGTGAACTGCTGCGCGACCCGTACTGGCCGCGGAAAGCGGCACGCACATTGAATGCCCAGGTGACACCGCAGATTCCGGCGCAATACGCCCGCGCGTTCTGAGTCTCGGGCCGACAAGTCCCCACATCCTTTGCTACGGTAATCGCTCTTACAGCTGGTAGTCCCGCACCCCGGACGGTGGAGCGGGACCGACCGACGAGCCAGAGCCGATCGGCGGGGGCCGCATCGCGCCGAAGGGCCGTGGGTTGCCGAACCCGACCAGCAATCGCCGTGCGGGCGACGAAAAGATGCGTGCATCAGGTACGTGCCCCGTGCGGGTGATAACTGCGCTGGGGAGCGCAAGACATGAATGCACCAGATCACTCGATCACGTCGGCCGAGGTGGCCGAATCGCCTGATGTCACGGTCACCGACGAAGCCTCCGTCAAACGCGCCGTCAAGGCCACCATGCTCGGTAACGCCATGGAGTGGTTCGACTTCGGCGTGTACGCCTACCTGGCGACCACGATCGGCAAGGTCTTCTTTCCCGAGGCCAGCGGCACCGCACAGCTGCTGTCGACGTTCGCGATCTTCGCCGCGGCCTTCGTCGTCCGCCCCCTCGGTGGACTGTTCTTCGGTCCGCTCGGCGACCGGATCGGCCGCAAGAAGGTGCTCGCCACCACGATCATCCTGATGGCGGGCAGCACGTTCGCCATCGGCCTGATCCCGAGTTACGGATCCATCGGGCTCGCGGCACCGATCCTGCTGGTGCTGTTCCGGCTCGTGCAGGGATTCTCCACGGGCGGCGAGTACGGCGGCGCGAGCACGTTCGTCGCCGAGTACGCACCGGACAAGCGCCGCGGGTTCTTCGCGAGCTTCCTGGAATTCGGCACCCTCGCCGGGTATGTGGCGGCCGCGGGACTGGTCACCATCATCAGCACCGTGGTGAGCGCCGACGCCCTGGTCGACTGGGCGTGGCGGATTCCGTTCCTGCTCGCCGGTCCGCTGGGGCTGATCGGCCTGTACCTGCGGTTGCGACTCGAGGAGACGCCCGCGTTCCAGCAGATGGAGCAGGCCGAAGAGCGTTCGCTCGCAGACGAATCCACCGGACGCAAGCTGCGCGAGACGCTGGTGGAGAACTGGCGTCCGCTGGTGCTGTGCGTGATCCTGGTCGCCACCTACAACATCGCCCACTACGGTCTGCTCAGCTACATGCCGACGTACCTGTCGAACACGCTCGGCTACGACGAATCGCACGGTCTCGTCCTCATGATCATCGTGATGCTCATCATGATGGTGGCGATCAGCTTCGTCGGAAAACTGTCCGACCGGGTCGGTCGTAAACCGTTGCTGCTGGCCGGTTTCGTCGGGTTCTTCGCGTTGTCGCTGCCGGCGTACCTGCTGATCGGGGTCGGCCACTACGTCACCGTCTTCCTCGGCCTGGCGATGCTCGGCGGTCTGCTGCTGCTGTTCGTCGGCGTGTTCCCGTCGGTCCTTCCCGCGCTGTTCCCGACCGGGATCCGCTACGGCGGCCTGGCGATCGGATACAACCTCGCGGTGTCGATCTTCGGTGGCACCACTCCCCTGGTGCTCACGGCGCTGCAGGACGCGACGGGCAGCGACCTCGTCGCGCCGATGTACATGATGGGTGCGGCGGTCGTCGGCGGGATCGCGGTGCTCCTCATCTCGGAGACCGCCCGCAAGCCCCTCGAGGGTTCACCGCCCGCCGTGTCCACGGACGCCGAGGCCCGGCGCATCCTGAAGCGCCTCCGCCGCAAGGGCGAGGCATCCGCCGCGTCCGCGCAGGAGACGGCGGCCGCCGACGCGGGCTAGTCTCGGGATATGTCCGCTCCCAGGGTCGCCGTGGTCGGCAGCGTCAACATGGATCTACTGACGGCGACCGAGCGGTTGCCGGGGCCCGGAGAGACGATCCTGGGCAGCGCCTTCGCCGCCACCCCCGGCGGCAAGGGCGCCAACCAGGCGATCGCCGCGGCGCGGGCGGGCGGGGCCGTGACGTTCATCGGGGCGGTCGGCTCCGACGTGTTCGCCCTCGACCTGCGGCAGGCCCTCGTCGACGCCGAGGTCGACACCCGGTACCTGCGGGAGGTCGACGGGCCGAGCGGGATCGCGGCGATCACCGTCGACGCCGCGGGCGAGAACAGCATCGTCGTGGTCCCGGGCGCCAACAGCACCGTGATGGATCTGACTCCCGCCGAACTCGCGACGGTCGCGGACGCCGACGTCCTGCTCTGCCAACTCGAGATACCTCTGGGCACCGTGGTGGCCGCGGCGGCACACGCCGCGGCCCACGGCACCGTCGTGATGGTGAATCCGTCACCGGTGCAGCCACTTCCGCCCGAGCTCGTAGAGCTGATCGACGTGCTGCTGGTGAACGAGACCGAGGCCGCGCAACTCGGCGCCGAGGTCACCGGCGCCGTCTCCCACGTCGTCACCACACTGGGGTCGTCCGGCGCAGACTACGCGAGCCGCGACGGCACCGTGCTCCACGCAGACTCCCCGGCGGTCGAGGTGGTCGACACGACCGGCGCGGGCGACGCCTTCGCGGGCGCCCTCAGCGTGTCGTGGCGCGGCGGCCCCGTTGCCGCCGTCCCGTTCGCGTGCACGGCGGGCGCACTCGCGACCACCCGCCGCGGCGCCTCCACGTCCTCGCCCACCCTCGCCGAGATCGAGGCAGCACTTCCCGGCTGAGCACCCAGGCGCTCGCCTGGATCCTTCGTGTCACCCCGGTCGTGCACCATGGGGGCATGACGACCGCCACCGAACCCGCACTCCGTGACGAGGCCGAACGGCTGCTCCGCGAGCTGGCAGGCGAGCACGCCACCCTCCGCGACGACCAGTGGACGGCGATCGAGGCGCTCGTCGTGGGCCGCAGGCGGGCGCTCGTCGTCCAGCGGACGGGCTGGGGCAAGTCGGCGGTCTACTTCATCGCGGCGAAGCTGCTGCGGGCACACGGGCACGGTCCCACGGTCATCGTGTCGCCGCTCCTGGCGCTGATGCGGAACCAGGTGGCCTCCGCCGAGCGCGCCGGTGTGCGTGCCGCCACCATCAACTCCGGGAACGTGACCGAGTGGGACGACATCCACGCACGGGTCGCGGACAACGAACTCGACGTGCTGCTGGTCAGCCCCGAGCGCCTCAACAACCCCGACTTCCGCGACCAGGTCCTGCCCTCCCTCGCCGCCGACGCCGGCCTCGTCGTGGTCGACGAGGCTCACTGCGTGTCCGACTGGGGTCACGACTTCCGCCCCGACTACCGGCGGATCCGCACGCTGATCGCCGAGCTGGGCGAGGGCATCCCCGTGCTGGCCACCACGGCCACGGCGAACGATCGCGTCGTCTCCGACGTTTCCACGCAGCTCGGGGTGGGCGGCGCGGAAACCCTCGTGCTGCGCGGCGGCCTCGAACGTGAGTCGCTGCACCTGTCGGTCGTGCAGATTCCGGAGACCACCGCCCGGGCCGCATGGCTCGCCCAGAAGCTCGACAGCCTGCCCGGCTCCGGCATCATCTACGCGCTCACCGTGTCGGCGGCCCGGGATCTGGCGAGCCTGCTGTCCGAGCAGGGGCACACGGTCGCCGCATACACCGGGCAGACCGACGCCGGCGAGCGCGAGACCCTCGAGCAGGACCTGCTCGGCAACCGCGTCAAGGCGCTGGTGGCCACGTCCGCGCTCGGGATGGGGTTCGACAAACCCGACCTGGGGTTCGTCGTGCACCTCGGTGCGCCGTCGTCGCCGATCTCCTACTACCAGCAGGTCGGGCGTGCAGGCCGGTCCACCGACCGCGCCGAGGTGATCCTGTTGCCCGGATCCGAGGACAAGCAGATCTGGAGCTATTTCGCGTCCGTCGCGTTCCCCCGCGAGCACGTGGTGCGCCGGGTCATCGAGGTCCTCGACACCGACCGGCCGCAGTCCACGCAGGCGCTCGAGCCACTCGTGGAGCTCGGCCGCACCCGGCTGGAGATGGTGCTGAAGGTCCTGGACGTGGACGGCGCCGTGCGCCGGGTGCGCGGCGGCTGGGTGGGCACCGGCGAGCAGTGGACGTACGACGCCGACCGGTACGAGCGCCTCGAGCGAGCCCGCGAATCCGAGCAGCAGGCGATGATCGACTACCAGCGGATCACCACGTGCCGGATGGCGTTCCTGCGCGAGCAGCTCGACGACCCTGGCCTGGCGGCAGGCACGTCGGACTGCGGGCGGTGCGACAACTGCACCGGAGAGCGCCACGACGCGACTGTCGACGCCGAGGCGGTGCAACAGACCAGAGCCCGTCTCGAGCGCCCAGGCGTGGATCTGGCGCCCCGCAAACAGTGGCCGACGGGCCTCGCGAAGCTCGGTGTGAAGCTGTCCGGGAAGATTTCCGACGGCCCCGAGCCGGGTCGCGTGCTGGGCCGGCTGTCCGATCTGGGCTGGGGTCAGCGCCTGCGCTCCCTGCTCGACGAACCGGACGGACCGGCGCCCGACGCCGTCCTGAAGGCCTGCATCCAGGTGCTGGCGTCCTGGGACTGGGCCGAGCGGCCCACGGCGGTGATGGCGGTCGAATCGGCCACCCACCCGCTGCTGTCGGCGTCGATCGCGGGGCAGCTGGCCACGGTGGGACGCCTCACCGACCTGGGGGTTCTGCGGCTGCGCCCCGAGCATCCGCCGGTGTCCGCGGCCAACTCCGCGTACCGGGTGGCCGGGCTCGTCGACGCCTGGGAGGCCCCGAGTGTTCCCGAGGGCACCGGACCGGTGCTGCTCGTCGACACCCTCACCGACACCGGCTGGACCCTCACGATGGCTGCCCGGACGGTCCGCGCGGCGGGTGCCGCGTCGGTTCTCCCCTTCGCGCTCGCGAGTCTCAAATAGGCGAAGTGTGTCGCTTGCGGTTCACCCAAAAGTTACATAATGTGATGAGCATCACTTTGCACGTCTCACCTGCAAAGCTCTGCCGCCTGAACTGTCCAATTTCGCGAGGCACGTGAAATCGAAGGGGATGGTTGTTAGGTTCGAATTTCCAATGACGCCTGTTCAGAAGAGTGCCATCCCGACCACCGCGCCGGACGCGGTGTTGTTCAGAAGTCCAGAGATCACTGACGGAGTCCGGCTCTGGGAGATCGCCAGGAACACGGAAGTGCTCGATCTCAATTCGAGCTACGCATACCTGTTGTGGTGTAGAGATTTCAGCCGATCGTCGGTCGTCGCAGTTGTCGACGAGCGCGTCGTAGGGTTCGTATCGGGCTTCATCCGCCCAGAATCCCCTGCAACGCTGTTTGTCTGGCAGGTTGCCGTAGACGCCGACCAGCGCGGCAAGGGAATTGCAGGTCGCATGTTGAGCGCGCTGCTCGATCGACTTGCACCCGAAGGGATTACCCATCTCGAAACGACGATCAGCCCCGACAACGAGGCTTCGATCGCGCTGTTCACAGCATTGGCGCGTCGCCGAGATACGGCGATCAACAAGCAGGAACTGTTCTCCCCTAACGATTTTCCCGATGGACACGAAGCCGAAGATCTGTACACGATCGGCTAAGAGCATGCCCCGGAGGAATGCAGCAACATGACTAATTTCGATACGAACATTTTCGAGAGCCTCGAGTCCGAGGTTCGCAGCTACAGCCGCGGCTGGCCCGCCGTCTTCGAGTCGGCGTCCGGATCGTGGATCCGCGACGAGAACGGCCGCGACTACCTCGACTTCTTCGCCGGCGCCGGTTCGCTGAACTACGGCCACAACAACCCGGTCCTGAAGTCGGCGCTCGTCGACTACATCGTCGGCGACGGCATCACTCACGGTCTCGACATGTCGACCGTGGCCAAACGCGACCTGCTCGAGACCTTCCAGGACAAGATCTTGAAACCGCGAGGTCTCGACTACAAGGTCCAGTTCCCCGGACCCACCGGCACCAACACGGTCGAGGCCGCCCTGAAACTGGCACGCAAGGTGACGGGTCGTTCGTCGATCATCAACTTCACCAACGCCTTCCACGGCATGACGCTCGGCGCCCTGTCGGTCACCGGTAACTCGATGAAGCGCGCCGGCGCCGGAATCCCGCTGGTGCACGCCACCCCGATGCCGTTCGACAACTACTTCGACGGCGTCACCGAGGACTTCCACTGGTTCTCCCGGGTGCTCGACGACTCGGGCAGTGGCCTGAACCGTCCGGCCGCCGTGATCGTCGAGACGGTGCAGGGTGAGGGCGGCGTCAACGTTGCCCGCCCCGAGTGGCTGCGCGCCCTCGCGGATCTGTGCGCCGAGCGCGACATCCTGCTGATCGTCGACGACGTCCAGATGGGCTGCGGACGCACCGGGCCGTTCTTCTCCTTCGAGATCGCAGGCATCACCCCGGACATCGTCTGCCTGTCGAAGTCCATCGGCGGGTACGGCCTTCCGATGGCGCTGACCCTGTTCAAGCGTGAGCTGGACGTGTGGGGCCCGGGTGAGCACAACGGCACGTTCCGCGGCAACAACCCGTCGTTCGTCACGTCGAAGGTCGCCCTGGACCACTACTGGTCCGACGACACCCTGCACAAGTCGACACTGGCCAAGGGCGAGAAGATCCACCAGGCGTTCACCGAGCTGGCGAACCAGTTCGAGGGTTCCGTCTCCACCCGCGGTCGCGGCCTCGTCCAGGGCCTCGTGTTCGAGGAGCCGGAGCACGCGGGCAAGGTCTGCAAGCTCGCCTTCGACGAGGGACTGCTCGCGGAGACGTCCGGACCGTCCGACGAGGTGGTCAAGCTCCTGCCGGCGCTCACCATCACCGACGAGGAACTGAACCACGGCCTGGCCATTCTCGCCGACGCCACCGGCAAGGTCTGCAGCTAGAGAGAGGACTGACACACACATGATCGTTCGCACCACCGCAGAAATCACCGACACCGAGCGCGACATCACCAGCGAGGACGGCAACTGGCGCAGCAAGCGCATCGTCCTCGGCGGCGACAAAGTGGGTTTCTCGTTCCACGAGACCACGATCAAAGCGGGTTCGGTCAACGAGTTCCACTACGCCAACCATGTCGAGGCCGTCTGGCTCGTCGAGGGAACCGGCAAGTTGATCGACCTCGACAACGACAAGGTCTACGAACTCGGCCCCGGTTCGATGTACCTGCTCAACGGTCACGAGCGTCACCGTGTCGAACCCGAGACGGAAATGCGCATGCTGTGCGTGTTCAACCCGCCCGTCACCGGTCGTGAGGTCCACGACGAGAATGGTGTCTACCCCTTGATCGAGGTTCCCGCGTAAGTTCGACCCATGGCCGACGACGCTGCTGTTCCAGCTATAGCCATCGGACCCGCCCCGGACCCGCTCCTCGAGGATGCGGTGCGCCGGGGCGGTGCCCGTGTGGCACCCCTCGAGTCCGCGGACGCCCTGGTCTGGACGACGGGTCCGATCGGGTTCCCGGACCCGCTTCCCGAGAACATCCGCTGGGTGCAGTTGAACTCCGCGGGTGTCGAGGAGTGGTTCGCCGCGAAGGTGATCAGACCCGACTCCACCGTGCTGTGGACGTCGGCGGCGGGCGCGTTCGCCGCGACCGTCGCCGAGCACGCGCTGACGCTGCTGCTGGCAGGCGTGCGAGCACTGCCCGAGCACCTCGAGGCGAAGACCTGGCGCCAGCAGGAGTTCTTCTCGAAGGTCGGCACCCTGCGCGGCAGCACGGTCGCGATCGTGGGTGCCGGCGGTATCGGCCGGGCGCTGATCCCGATGCTCGCGGGTGTCGGCGCCGACGTGATCGCGGTGAATCGTTCCGGAAGCCCAGTGCCGGGCGCGATCGAGACGCTCCCCACCACCCGGCTGGGCGAGGTGTGGGCCCGCGCGGACCACTTCGTGATCGGGGCGCCCGCCACCGACGCCACCCATCATCTGGTCGGGGCGGCGGAGTTCGCGCAGATGAAGCCGACCGCGTGGGTCATCAACGTCGCGCGCGGCTCACTCGTCCACACCAACGCCTTGGTGAAAGCGCTGCGGGACAACACGATCGGCGGGGCAGGACTCGACGTCACCGATCCCGAACCGCTCCCCGACGGTCACCCGCTGTGGAATCTGCCGAATGTGATCATCACTCCGCACGATTCCAACCCGCCTGCGGTCCGTCCCCCGGCGTTCGCCGAGCACGTGGCGCTGAACGTCACCCGCTTCGTCGCAGGTGAGAATCTCACCGCCCTGATCGATCCCGTCGTCGGGTACTGAACCGGCGCTATTCTGGAGTGCGTGTTCGCCCCACTGATCGACGTACTCGGAGGCCGGCGCCTGTGTGTGATCACCGGCGCCGGCATCTCGACGGACTCCGGGATCCCCGATTACCGCGGCCCGGATTCACCCCCGCGCACTCCCATGACGTATCAGCAGTTCACCGGTGACCCCGATTTCCGCCGCCACTACTGGGCGCGGAACCACCTCGGCTGGCGGCACATGGACGCCGCTCGGCCCAACACCGGCCATCGCGCCCTCGCCGGGCTCGAACGGGCCGGGGTCGCGTGTGCGGTCGTCACCCAGAACGTCGACCTCCTGCACACCAAGGCCGGCAGTCGCCGGGTCATCGACCTGCACGGCACGTACGCCCAGGTCCGGTGCCTGACGTGCAACGCACTGATCTCCCGGGCGACGCTCGCCGACCGACTCGAGCGCGCGAACCCGGGTTTCGCCGAGACCGTCGCCGCCGCACAGGGAGTGGAGATCGCACCGGACGCCGACGCGGTCGTCACCAGCACCGAGCATTTCCGGATGGTCGACTGCGAGGCGTGCGGAGGCATGCTCAAACCCGACATCGTGTACTTCGGTGAGTCCGTCCCGAAGCCGCGGGTCGCGGCCGCCTACGACGTGGTCGACGAGGCCGAGGCGCTGCTGGTGGCCGGCTCTTCGCTCACCGTCATGTCGGGACTGCGGTTCGTCCGGCACGCCGCCAAACGCGGCATCCCCATCGCGATCGTCAACCGCGGGGCGACGCGCGGCGACGAGTTCGCCACCCTCACCGTGCACGCGGGCTGCTCGGAAGCCCTCACCGCGTTGCTCGACGCGTCGTCCGCCCTACCCGCCTGACCTCTAGAGCGGCACCAGGTCGTCGGCGTGGACCACGGGCCGCTGCATCTCGGCAGGCAGTTCCTGGGTCGACTTGCCGAGGATGTCGTTGATCTCCGCCGAGTCGTATGCCACCACTCCCCTGGCCACGGGACGTTCCTCGGGTCCGAGGAGTGACACGACGTCGCCGCCGTAGAACCGTCCCGACACGGCAGTGATGCCCGCGGGCAGCAGCGACCGCCGCCGGGTGACGACGGCCCGGACTGCGCCCTCGTCGATGTGCAGGATGCCCTGTTCGTCCGCGGCGTGCCGCACCCAGAACTTGCGGGCGGACAACCGGGACGGCCGGGCCGCGAACGCCGTCCCCACACTCGCGTCCCGCAGCGCCGCGCCGGCGTCCGAGGCGGCGGCGAGCAGCACGGGCACACCGGCATCGGCCGCGAGGCGCGCCGCGGACAGCTTGGACGCCATCCCGCCGGTGCCGAGAGCGCCGCCCGAGCCGGCGACCACCCCGTCGAGATCCTCGGGGCTGTTCACCTCGGGGATCAGCGTCGCGTTGCCCTTGCGGGGGTCGCCGTCGTACAGCCCGTCGACATCGGACAACAGCACGAGCGCGTCCGCGCCGACCAGGTGCGCGACGAGCGCGGCGAGCCGGTCGTTGTCACCGAATCGCAGCTCAGCGGTGGCGACGGTGTCGTTCTCGTTGACGATCGCGACCGCGTGCAGGGCGCGCAGACGGTCGAGGGTGCGTTGCGCGTTGCGGTGCTGCGCGCGGCGGGCGATGTCGTCCGCGGTGAGCAGCACCTGCCCCACCGTGCGCCCGTACCGGGCGAACGAGGTGCCCCAGGCGTGGGCGAGCGCCAGCTGGCCGACGCTCGCCGCGGCCTGCTTCGTCGCCAGGTCCCGCGGCCGCCTGGTCAGCCCCAACGGGGCCAGACCCGCGCCCACCGCGCCGGACGACACGACCACGACGTCGGAACCGGCACGCATCCGTGCCTCGATCGCGTCGGCCAGCGCGTCGAGCCGACCGACGTCGAGCCCGCCGACCAGACTGGTCAGCGCCGACGATCCGATCTTCACGACGATGCTGCCCGCCGACGCGACCGTGCGCCGGGTGGCGCTCACTGGTCTTCGGGGTCGAGGCCTTCGAGACCGCGACGGACCCTGGATGCGTGCTTGCGTTCGGTCGCGCCGATGCGCTCCACCTGATCCAGACGCGGGTCGGTGCCGCGGCCGGTGCGGGTGAGATCGACACCGGCGGGTGTCTGGGGCTCCCAGTCGAAGCTCACGTTGCCGATCGTGACGGACGCGCCGGGCTCCGCACCCTGCTTGACGAGTTCGGTTTCCACACCGAGCCGCGCGAGGCGGTCGGCGAGGTAGCCCACGGCCTCGTCGTTGTCGAACTGCGTCTGCCGCACCCAGCGTTCCGGCCGCGTGCCACGGACGATGAACCCACCGGGGATCTCGGGATCGGCGACGACGCTGAAGCTGTTCTCGTTGGCGATCACCGGGCGGATCACCTGACGCTTCGGCTCGGCCTTCGGATGTGCCTCACGGTAGTCCGCAACCAGTTTCGCCAGCGCGAACGTCAACGGGCGCAACCCCTCTCGGCTGACCGCCGAGATCGTGAAGATCGGCCACCCGCGGGCCTCGAGGTCGGGGGTCACCATTTCGGCCAACTCGGCCGCCTCCGGTACGTCCGCCTTGTTGAGGATCACGATGCGGGGGCGGTCCGCGAGGTCACCGAGGCCGGTGTCCCCGGACAACGCACCCTTGTACGCGGCGAGTTCCGCCTCGAGGGCATCGATGTCGGAGATCGGGTCGCGGCCCGGGTCCAGGGTCGCGCAGTCGACGACGTGCGCCAGCACGGCGCACCGCTCGAGGTGGCGCAGGAAGTCCAGTCCCAGTCCGCGGCCGTCGCTCGCGCCGGGGATCAGCCCGGGCACGTCGGCCACGGTGAACGTGGTGTCTCCGCTCGACACGACGCCGAGGTTCGGCACGAGGGTGGTGAACGGGTAGTCGGCGATCTTCGGCTTCGCCGCCGACAGCACGGACACGAGCGAGGACTTGCCCGCCGACGGGAATCCGACGAGACCGACATCGGCCACGGACTTCAGTTCGAGGACCAGTTCCCGCTCGACTCCCTCTTCACCGAGGAGGGCGAAGCCCGGTGCCTTGCGCGCCTTCGACGAGAGGGCTGCGTTGCCGAGCCCGCCGCGGCCGCCCTGGGCGGCCTCGAAGCGGGTGCCGACACCGATGAGGTCGGCGAGGATCCGGCCGTCCTTGTCGAGGACGACGGTGCCGTCGGGGACCTTCAGGATCAGGTCGTCGCCCTGGGCGCCGTCGCGGTTGCTTCCCATCCCCTGCTTGCCGTTGGTGGCCTTCGCGTGGGGGTGGAAATGGAAGTCGAGGAGGGTGTGGACGTTGCCGTCCACCTCGAGCACGACGTCACCGCCACGCCCGCCGTTGCCGCCGTCCGGGCCGCCCAGCGGCTTGAACTTCTCCCGGTGTACGGAGGCGCAGCCATTGCCGCCTTTTCCGGCGCTGACGTGCAGCACGACGCGGTCAATGAATCGGGACATGACTGCCGGATCCTTCCTCAGTCAATTGTGTTGATCTCACTCTGAAGCAAACAACTCTGAAACAAACAATAGGGGCGGACCGGGTATCTCGACCCAGGTCCGCCCCTATTGGGAGCTTGAAACGTCCCTCACGGGACGATGCATACTCGCGGCAGGACTAGACCTCTGCCGCCGCCGGAACGATGTTCACGGTCTTGCGTCCACGCTTGGTGCCGAACTCGACGGCACCGGCGGAGAGAGCGAAGAGCGTGTCGTCGCCGCCACGACCGACGTTGACGCCGGGGTGGAAGTGGGTTCCGCGCTGACGCACCAGGATCTCGCCGGCGCTGACGGACTGGCCGCCGAAACGCTTCACGCCGAGTCGCTGAGCATTTGAATCGCGACCGTTACGGGAGCTGGATGCACCCTTCTTATGTGCCATGTTCTTGACCCTCCTCGGGTGAAATCAGCTCTGAAGCTCTAGTTACTTGATGCCGGTGACCTTGAGGACCGTCAGCTTCTGCCTGTGGCCCTGACGCTTGTGGTAACCGGTCTTGTTCTTGAACTTGTGGATCCGGATCTTCGGGCCCTTGGTGTGCTCGACGACCTCACCCGTGACCGAGATCTTGGCCAGCTTGTCGGCGTCGGTCGTCAGGTCGGATCCGTCGACGACGAGAACGGGAGCAAGCGAGACAGCAGTGCCGGGCTCACCCTCGATCTTCTCGACCTTGACGAGGTCACCAACAGCGACCTTGTACTGCTTTCCGCCGGTCTTGACGATCGCGTACGTTGCCATCGGAGGGCTACCCCTTGCTTCTTCGAACTTGCTCGCGCCACAGTGTGCGCGACTGGTCTGGTGTGACGGCTAGCTCGGTCGAGATCGCGCAGCCTTCACAGGTGAGGGCACAGCTGACCTTCATCGCCGAGTAGCGACTGGTCAAGGTTACAGGAAGGCAACCGTTCCGTACAAACCGGCGTCGATTGCCTTCCCGCGTTCCCTGATCAGTGGTCGGCGTCGACCGGCGGGCCTGCCGGACGTGCCGCGGCCCGGCGACGACGCGGCTTGCGCGGCGCTGCTTGCGGATCGGCGCCGTCCGACGAGGACGCCGCCGGTCCGCTCACGGTCGAGGCCGACATGGCCGGCTCCGGTTCCGGTGCGTGCTCCGCGCCGGGCTCCGGCGTCGGAATCACGAACACGGTCCCGGCGCTGGGGGTTTCGGATACCGGCGCTGCCGCCGCCCTCGACACCCGGCGACTCCTGCGCCGCGTCGGGGCCACCGGCTCCGGTGCGGGCTCGGGTTCCGGGGTGGGCTCGGGTGCGCGCTCCACGACGGGTTCCGGGGTCTCGGCGACCGGTGCCGCTTCGGCCGGTGCCGATTCGACAGCAGGCGCCTCGGCCGCAGCTTCCACGGCTTCCTCGACGACAGCCTCTTCGACGACGGCGACCTCGGCCTCGGGCGCCACGACGGCTTCCGCAGCCACCGCTGCGGGCGCCTCGGCCACGGCCTCCTCGATCCCGGGCAGCTGCGCCTCGTCCGCGGCCGAAGCCTCCGCCTTGTGTGCTGCCTCCTCCTCCTCGTGATGGTGGTGTGCCATCGCGAGAGCGACCGGGTGAGCCCGCTTCACGGTGGCGTCCACCGTCGGGGTCTCCTCGTGCGCGGGAGCCTGCGGGGCGTCCCCGCCGGACGACTTGTCGCGTCCCCGCTTCTTGCGGGAGCCGCCGGAGTCGCCGCCGCGGGAAGACCCGCGTGCACCGGTGTCATCGGAGGTTTTCACCTCGATCGGCTCGGCGTGGACGATGATGCCGCGGCCGTGGCAGTGCTCACACGTCGTGGAGAACGCCTCGACCAGGCCGGTGCCCAGCTTCTTCCGGGTCATCTGCACGAGCCCCAGCGACGTGACCTCGGACACCTGGTGGCGGGTGCGATCGCGGCCCAGGGCCTCGGTCAGGCGTCGCAGCACCAGGTCGCGGTTCGACTCGAGCACCATGTCGATGAAGTCGACGACGATCATGCCGCCGATGTCCCGCAGACGCATCTGCCGGACGATCTCCTCGGCAGCCTCGAGGTTGTTCCGGGTGACGGTCTCCTCGAGGTTTCCGCCGGCACCGGTGAACTTGCCGGTGTTGACATCGACCACGGTCATGGCCTCGGTGCGGTCGATCACGAGCGTGCCGCCGGACGGCAACCAGACCTTGCGGTCGAGTGCCTTCGCCAGTTGCTCGTCGATGCGGTGCGCCTCGAAGACGTCGACACCGTTGTCCGACGTGTGCTGCGCGAGCCGCGGCATGAGGTCGGGCGCGACGGACTTGATGTACGACTCGACCGTCGACCAGGCCTTCTCGCCCTCGATCACGAGCTTGGAGAAGTCCTCGTTGAACAGGTCGCGAATGACCTTCACGAGAAGGTCGGGCTCCTCGTAGAGGGCCTGCGGGTTGCCGGACTTGCCGGATTCCGCCTTCGCGGCCTGCGCCTCGATCCCGGCCCACTGTTCCTGCAGGCGCGTCACGTCGCGAGCGAGTTCCTCTTCGCTCACTCCCTCCGACGCGGTCCGGATGATGACTCCGGCGTCCGAGGGCACGATGTCGCGCAGGATGTCCTTGAGGCGCTTGCGTTCCGTGTCGGGCAGCTTGCGGCTGATCCCGGTGGACGTGCCGCCCGGCACGTAGACGAGGAACCGGCCCGCGAGGCTGATCTGCGTGGTCAACCGCGCACCCTTGTGCCCGACCGGGTCCTTGCTGACCTGGACCAGCACCTGGTCGCCGGGCTTGAGCGCCTGCTCGATCTTGCGGGAGTTGCCACCGAGGCCGGCGGCCTCCCAGTTGACCTCACCCGCGTACAGCACGCCGTTGCGGCCGCGGCCGATGTCGATGAACGCCGCTTCCATGCTGGGCAGCACGTTCTGGACGCGTCCGAGGTACACGTTGCCGACCATCGAGGCAGACGCCGACGTGGTCACGAAGTGTTCGACGAGGACACCGTCCTCGAGCACGGCGACCTGCGTCGTCGCGTGCGGTTGCCCGGCGGCGAGACGGTCGCGCACGACCATGACGCGGTCGACGGCCTCGCGGCGTGCCAGGAACTCCGACTCGGTGAGGATCGGCGGACGGCGACGACCGGCATCGCGGCCGTCGCGGCGACGCTGACGCTTCGCCTCCAGCCGCGTCGAACCGGTGATGCCCTGGACCTCGTCCTTCGAGCGGCTCTTGTTGCGGGGCTCACGCTCGTGGACGACGGTGTTCGGCGGATCGTCCTCGGACGTGGCGTCTCCCGACCCCTCGCCACCGGACTTGCGACGGCGCCGACGGCGGCGACGACGGCTCGAACCGTCGGAGTCACCCTCGCCGGCCTCTTCGTCCCCGGATTCCGCTTCCGCCTGCTCGGCGTCCGCGGGCTTCTCCTCGGACTCCTTCTTCGGCTTCTCCTCGGGCTCCGGGCTCGGGGTCTCCGCGCCCTTCTCGGTGCCCTTGTCTTCACGGCCCTCGCGCGCAGACTCCTCGGCCTCGGCACCCTCGGTGTCGGTATCGGTGTCCTGCTCGTTCAGCTGTTCGCCCCGTCCGCGGCCACGACCGCGACGGCCGCGACGGCGTCGGCGCGGCTGATCGCCGTCGACGTCGGACTCGTCCGATTCGGTGTCTGCGGTGCCGGTGTCCGTGGCCTTAGCGGGCTCGGCGACGTCCTCGCGCGCCTCGGCGACGGGCGGCTGCTCGGTGGTGGGTTCCGGCGTCCCGGCGTCCCGGCGACTGCGCCGGCGACGCGGCGGCGTCTCGACCGCCGCGAGGTCGGGCTGCAGGAAGAGCGGGACCTGAGACACGGCGGAAGTCTCGGCCGGTTCCTCGGCAGCGGGCGCCTCGGCCTGGTAGGCGGCGGTGGTGAACAGGTCGCGCCC
This sequence comes from Rhodococcus sp. NCIMB 12038, assembly GCF_002165735.1. Taxonomy (NCBI): domain Bacteria; kingdom Bacillati; phylum Actinomycetota; class Actinomycetes; order Mycobacteriales; family Nocardiaceae; genus Rhodococcus; species Rhodococcus sp. NCIMB 12038. The sequence goes on along the minus strand of NZ_NHML01000017.1, from coordinate 116,120 downwards.
GAGGTCGGGTTCGGAAACCGCGGCCTCCTCGGCGACAGGTTCCGGGCTTTCCTGAGCCGGACTTTCCGGGGCCGGGGCTTCCTCGGCGGGGGCTTCCGGTTCCGCAGCCTGCTCGGCGGGGGCTTCCTCGACGGGAGCCTCGGGTTGCTCGACGGGAGCCTCCGGTGCAACCTCGGCGGGAGCGGTCTCCGCAGCGGTGAATCCTGCGTATACCCGCTCGGCGATCTCGCGTTGCAGGCTCGACTGCGCACTGCGCAGTTCCAGTCCGAGGGCCGCGGCCTCGGCGAGAACCTGCTTGCTCGTGACGCCCAGCAACTTCGCGAGGGCGTGAACGCGAATCTTCTCCGGAAGAGCGGGAACCGCGCTCCCGGCGGTGGCCGTATCGTTCGGCTCTGAATTTGTGGGCGGCGCTTGATCGGCCACGTAGTCTCCTCAGCCCCCGGGCGCGTCCACTCCCCTGTCAGGGAATGTCACGCGGCCACGCGAGGGCGCATTATGTGTACTCGCGCCCCAAATGTGAGCGCGAGATTGTCTGGTCTCGCTCCACACAGCGCGTGCAGTGTCCGTTTTCACTGCACACCCATGTAGTGCCTTGCGGATGGCCGTGGTCCGCGGTGCGAGCGCCTGATCATCCAGCGTGCCGATACGCCCAGGTATTTCCTGTTGACGCAGGGGCAGCGATGAAGGGCATCGAGCCGTGGTGTCATCCGGTCGAAGCCACGTGGTGCACAAATTGCGGTCCGACCACCCTCAGTATCCCACACGTGTGCCGCGGTCCGTGCCAGCGGCGCACGTATCGTTCTGGAACAGGTTCCGTTCACGATGGCGCCGCCGGCCCGGAGGGCAGGTCGGTGGATCGAGGGGTGGGTGGAGAGGGTGGGTCAGTTGGCGGCGAGCTGGGGGAACCAGAGGGCGATCTCGCGCTCGGCGGACTCGACCGAGTCGGAGCCGTGGACGAGGTTCTCCTGAGCTTCGAGCCCGAAGTCACCGCGAATCGTGCCCGGAACGGCCTTCTCGACCGGGTCGGTGCCGCCGGCGAGCTGACGGAAGGCCGCGATTGCCCGGGGACCTTCGAGGACGGCCGCGACGAGCGGGCCGCCGGTGATGAATTCCAGCAGGCCGGGGTAGAACGGGCGGCCCTCGTGCTCGGCGTAGTGGGCGGCGGCTATGTCGCCGGGAGCGGTGCGCAGCTCGAGCGCGGAGATCGTGAGACCCTTCCGCTCGATACGACCGAGGATTTCTCCTACGTATCCGCGGGCAACGGCATCGGGCTTGATCAGGACAAGGGTGCGCTCAGTCACGGCGCACAGCCTAAATGGTCAGCCGCGCTGACCCGGCAGCAGGCCCCGCTCCATTCGCTGACGCACATTGCGCCGGAAGTAGAGTAGGTAGCCCCACAGGATCGCGAAGACCACTCCGACCGAACCGATCGACACGTGGAGGAAGAATCCGAGCAGGAGCCCCACCTGCAACAACAGGTTGTACTTCATCGCCCAGGGGCGGCCCTGCAGGCCGGCCCCGAGGATCATGAGCACCGCGAGCCCCACCAGGTACGTTCCGGACCACCAGGTGAGTCCGCCGCCGACCGTCGCTACGACCGGCAGGGCGAGAAGCACCACGATCGCTTCCAGGATCAGGGATCCCGCGACCACGCCGCGGAAGCCCTTCCACGGGTCCTTGGTCGGCGGGCCGAACTCCGGTTCCGAAGTACTGGGGTCCTGCTCGCTCACGCTGGGTCCTTTCCGAAGAGGGTGCGGGCCGCACCGGCGGTCACGACGGATCCGGTGACCACGACGCCCGCTCCCGATACTGCCTCACCGGGCTCGGCGACCTCCTCGGCCAGTCCGATCGCCGTTTCCAGCGCGTCCGCGAGGGTCGGCGCCACCACGACGCGTTCGTCGCCGAACTTGGCGACCGCGAGGTTGGCGAGATTCTCGACGTCCATCGCCCGCGCCGAACCGTTGTGCGTCACCACGAGCTCGTCGAACACCGGTTCCAGCGCCGACAGAATGCCGTCGACGTCCTTGTCCCCCATGACGCTGACGACGCCGACGAGCTTGCGGAAGTCGAATTCGGCGGTCAGGGCGGCGGCGAGCGCACGGGCCCCGTCCGGATTGTGTGCGGCGTCGAGGAAGACGGTGGGGGCGCTGCGCACGCGTTCGAGCCGGCCGGGATTGACGACGGACGCGAACGCCTCCCGGATCGCGTCCTGGTCGAGCTGCCGTTCCGGGCCGGCACCGAAGAACGCCTCGACGGCCGCGAGCGCGAGCGACGCGTTGCGCGCCTGGTGCTCCCCGTGCAGGGGCAGGAAGATGTCGGTGTAGACCCCGCCGAGGCCCTGCAGTTCCAACTGCTGGCCGCCGACGGCGATCTGCCGGGCGAGCACCGTGAATTCGGAGCCCTCCCGCGCGACCGCGGCATCCACCTCGACGGCACGGCGAAGTAGCACGTCCATCACTTCCGGCGCCTGTTGGGCGAGGATGGCGACCGTGTCGCTGGGCACGAGAGCGTCCTCGCGGCCCTTCTTGATGATGCCGGCCTTCTCCTCGGCGATCCCGGCGAGGTCGTCGCCGAGATACTCCGCATGGTCGAGGCTGATCGGGGTGATCACGGCGATCTGCCCGTCGATGACATTGGTTGCGTCCCAACGCCCGCCGAGGCCCACCTCGACGACGGCGACGTCGACGGGCGCCTCCGCGAACGCGGCGTACGCCATCGCGGTGAGCACCTCGAACTTGCTCATCGCCGGGCCGCCCGCGGCCTGCGACTGCTGGTCGATCATCTGGACGTACGGTTCGATCTCCCGGTACGTGTCGACGTAGCGGCGCGGCGACACCGGGCGTCCGTCGATGCTGATCCGCTCGGTGGCGAGCTGCAGGTGCGGGCTGGTGGTGCGGCCCGTGCGCCGGTGCAGCGCGGTGAGCAGTGCGTCGATCATCCGCGTCACCGACGTCTTGCCGTTGGTGCCGGTGACGTGGATCGCCGGGTACCCGTGCTGCGGGGACCCGAGGATGTCCATCAGCGCCGCGATCCGGCTCAGCGACGGCTCGATCTTCGTCTCGGGCCACCGCTTGTCGAGTTCCGCCTCGACCAGCGTCAACTCTGCGAGGTCGACCGGACTGACTTCCTCCGGCGTGAAGTCGGGCGAGGTCACGCGCCTTCCAGCTCCTTCAATCGCTTGGTGATGCGTTCGATTTCTTCTGTCGCGATCTGCTGACGCGTCCGGATCTTGTCCTTGACGGCGTCGGGGGCCTTGGCCAGGAACGCCTCGTTGGAGAGTTTCGCGGTGGTCCCGGCGAGTTCCTTCTGCGCGGCCGCGAGGTCCTTCTCCAACCGCGCCTTCTCGGCGCCGAGGTCGACGTTGCCGGACGTGTCGAGGTCGACGGTGACGGTCGCCTTGCTCAGGCGCACCTCCACCGAGGCCGACGCGGCGAAACCGTCCTCCGGGTCCGTCAGCCGAGCCAGCGACGTGACGGCGGCGAGCTGGGTGTCCAGATCGGCCTCGGTGATCCCGCTGATCCGCGCGGGCACCCGCTGCGACGGCTTGAGACCCTGATCGCTGCGGAACCGGCGCACCTCGGTCACCAGTCGCTGCATGTCCTCGACACGCTGCGCCGCAACCACATCCGCGGCGGCATCCCCCGCCTGCGGCCACTGCGCCACGACGACGGACTCGTTTCCGGTGAGCGCCTTCCACAGGGTCTCCGTGACGAACGGGATGACCGGGTGGAGCAGGCGCAGCAGCGCGTCGAGAACGTTGCCGAGCACGGCCCTCGTATTCGCCGCGACCGTGTCGTTCTCGGCGAACTGCACCTTGGCAAGCTCGAGGTACCAGTCGCAGACCTCGTCCCACGCGAAGTGGAACAGCGCCTCGCACGCCTTGCTGAACTCGTACCGGTCGAAGGCTGCGTCGACGTCGCCGCGCACCCGGTCGAGGCGGTCGAGGATCCACCGGTCCGCATCGGTCAGTTCGCCTCGTGCGGGCAGCGGCGCGGGTGCGGCCCCGTTCATGAGAGCGAACTTGGTCGCGTTGAACAGCTTGGTCGCGAAGTTCCGGGACGACTGTGCATGATCCTCGCCGACGGACAGGTCGCTGCCGGGATTGGCGCCGCGGGCCAGCGTGAAGCGGAGCGCGTCGGCGCCGAAGCGGTCGACCCAGTCGAGGGGGTCGATGCCGTTACCCCGCGACTTCGACATCTTCTTGCCGAACTGGTCGCGAACGAGGCCGTGCAGGAACACGTCCTGGAACGGCATCTGCGGTCCGGACTTGCCTTCGCTGAACACCCCGTCGCTTCGCTCGCCCCGCCCCGCGATGGCGTCGTCCTCCGACACGTACGTACCGAACATCATCATCCGCGCCACCCAGAAGAACAGGATGTCGTAACCGGTGACGAGAACGCTTGTGGGATAGAACTTCTCCAGCTCCGGCGTCTTCTCGGGCCAGCCCATGGTCGAGAACGGCCACAACCCGGAGGAGAACCAGGTGTCGAGGACGTCGGGGTCCTGCACCCAGCCCTCGGGCGCGGTCTCGTCCGGTCCGAAGCACGCGACCTCGCCGTCGGGGCCGTACCAGATCGGGATCCGGTGACCCCACCACAGCTGACGCGAGATACACCAGTCGTGCATGTCGTCGACCCAGGCGAACCATCGCGGTTCCTGACTTGCCGGGTGAATGACGGTGTCACCGTTGCGGACCGCGTCACCCGCCGCCTTCGCGAGGGATTCGACCTTCACCCACCACTGCAGCGACAGGCGCGGCTCGATGGACTCGCCGGTGCGCTCGGAATGCCCGACACTGTGCAGGTAGGGCCGCTTCTCCGCGACAACGCGCCCCTGCTCGGCGAGCGCCTCCCGCACCTTGACCCGCGCCTCGAAGCGGTCGAGACCGTCGAATTGCGTTCCCGTGTCGGCGATCTTGCCGGTCTTGTCCATGATGGTCGGCATCGGCAGGTTGTGCCGCAGGCCCATCTCGAAGTCGTTGGGATCGTGAGCCGGAGTGATCTTGACGGCGCCGGTGCCGAATTCGGGGTCGACGTACTCGTCCGCGATGATCGGGATGTCGCGGCCGGTGAAGGGGTGCTCGAGCGTGGTCCCGATCAGGTGCTTGTACCGCTCGTCGTCGGGGTGGACGGCGACCGCGGTGTCGCCGAGCATCGTCTCGACACGGGTGGTGGCGACCACGACGTGCGGTTCGTCGTCGTTCAGTGAGCCGTACCGCAGGGAGACCAGCTCACCCTCGACGTCCTCGAACTTCACCTCGATGTCGGAGATCGCGGTCTGCAGCACGGGCGACCAGTTGACGAGCCGCTCGGCCCGGTAGATCAGACCGTCGTCGTACATGCGCTTGAAGATGGTCTGGACGGCGCGCGAGAGCCCGTCGTCCATGGTGAAGCGGTCGCGGCTCCAGTCGACGCTGTCACCGATGCGGCGCATCTGGCCGCCGATGGTGCCACCGGACTCCCGCTTCCAGTCCCACACCTTGTCGATGAACAGTTCGCGGCCGAAGTCTTCCTTCGTCTTGCCGTCGACGGCGAGCTGCTTCTCGACCACGGTCTGCGTCGCGATGCCCGCATGGTCCATGCCCGGCAGCCACAGCACCTCGAAGCCCTGCATCCGCTTGCGGCGGCTCAGTGCGTCCATCAACGTGTGGTCGAGAGCGTGACCCATGTGCAGGCTGCCGGTCACGTTGGGCGGCGGCAGAACGATGGAGTAGCCCGGCTTCTCGCTGTGAGGGTCCGCGCGGAAGTAACCGGCGTCTACCCAGCCCTGATACAGATCGTCCTCGACGGAACTGGGGTCCCAGCTCTTCGGGAGGGCATCGGCACGGTTCTGGGGATTTTCTGGAGCTGCACTGGTCACCCGTCGAGTCTAATGAACGCACCGACGACCCACGACGGGGCTACCGTGCGGCCCGGCTACTGGTCGCTGAACAGTGCGCGGTGCACCTCGGTGGCGGTGCGGTGCTCCGGGTCGACGGGACGCAGCGCCTCGCCGGCGTCTTCTCCGCCTGCCTGGGATCCTGCGGTGCTGTGCAGCTCGGAGAAGAGCTGCACGTGGTGGTCGTTCAAGGGATTCCTCCGGTTCGTCTGCCGCATCCGATGCGGCAACCACTCGAGAATATCGAGTATGCATCGAAACACCCGCCCATCGGCGGCGACACGCTGTTCACACCCGGCCGTAACCGGTCAGAACCACGACCAGGGAACGCTCGGGCCGCACCCCAGACCCGTTGCTCACCAATGGATCCGAGTCACAACGACCCGAGTTCGCACTCCCGACTGCGGTCAGCGAGGTCGACACATCAGCCGCCGAACTATTCGCCGCGGCCGCTTTCTGCGTCCCGCTTGGCGAACGCGAGTTGAATCTCCCAGCCTTCGACATTGCCCTCGATAGCGGAGGCGCGACGCTCGGCGCTCGGGTACAGGGCGGCGAATCCGGACTCGACGACACGCAGGCGGGTGCCGCCGTCCCGCTCGGACAGGAAGAACTCGACCAGAGTGGACGTGCCCTCCACCAGCGGCTGCGCGGGATCGTCTCCGCCGCGGAACGAGACGTAGTGGGGCGCGTCGGACTTCACCGGAAGAATCGGGAAGCGTCCGTATGGGGCGAACTCCACGACGAAGACGTCGCCTTCGCGTGTGGTGGTGGTCTTGCCGGGATCTCCGTCGCCGATGAACCAGCCGGGTTCACTCACCAGCCGGAACACCCGCTCGATGGGGGCGTCGATCTGGATCTCGCGCTCGATCCTGTCCTGGGACGCATCCGGAACGCTCATGATCATCCTCACCTCTCGACGATGTGCTACCCCACGGTTGCATATCGGCGGTTCCTTGCGCAACCCTCAGGTTGCACTCGATGGAAAGGCGGAGGGGAAACGCATCCGGGTGCCCTCCCCGACGCCGGACGGCGTGGGGCGGGCACCCGGGAAACGTGTCAGCTGAAGTGAGCCAGCAGGGCGTCGCGCTGACGGTCACCGAGGCCACGGAGGCGGCGGGTCGGCGCGATCTCGAGGTTGGCCATGATCTCCTGGGCCTTGACCTTGCCGATCTTCGGCAGGGCTTCCAGGATGGCGCTGACCTTGGTCTTTCCGATGATGTCGTCGACATCAGCCTTGGAAAGCACCTGCTTGAGGGTGATGTCACCGGACTTGAGCTTGTCCTTGAGCTCCGCGCGTGCCTTACGAGCGGCGGCGGCCTTCTCGAGAGCTGCTGCCCGCTGTTCGTCAGTGAGCTGGGGAAGTGCCACGATGTCTCCTTCATTCGGGGTACGTATCGAACACCGTAGCGATTGAACGGCCACTTCACCGCATCCATCGGACGTGTCGCGCATCCTGTCCGATAGAAGGGCCCCAGTTCGCGGGTCCCGCGGCACGGAAAATGCCAGGACGCGGGCGCAGCCGTGTGCCATGCTCGACGGGTTCCGATCGGTTCCCACGTCGACTCCAGGAAGGAAGTAGCGATGCGCGCACTGCCCACTGTTTACGCTGTGGCGTTGCGCCCGTCACGCACGGGCGACGCCCCTTCCTTCCCCGTCGGCCGGCAAGGCGAACGCGGGATCATGGCCGCCGCGAAGCCCCACCGCACCGCCTGACACGCCCGCATCGACGACCGTCGCCCGGCGTGCCTCGACCGCCGCGAACCGACGACAGAACCGAGCACACCCGTGAGGCACTTCTCCCGGAACCCTTCCTCGACCATCCTCGACGCCCGCACCTGGTCGCGTGCCGCCGTGCTGGTCCTCAACGTCACATACGAGGCGCTCTGTGAGATTCCCGCGGAACGCGCAGTAGTGCTGATCCGTGTCGGCGCGGCCGAGACGGTGGCCGATCGGGAGCCGAGGACCCGGGGCGGCCCGAACACGTGGGCCAACCTCGTGGCGTGCTGCGCCCCCTGCAACCAGCGGAAGGCCGACCGCACGCCGGAGGAGGCGGGAATGCCGCTCCTGTGGGAGCCGAAGGCGCCGCGGCACATCGAGAAGGCGCAACGGCAGATCTGGCGGAATCTCGCAGCGGTGTAGCCGCGAGATCCCGGGCATCCCGCCTCCACCGACCGACTTCACCCGGAAAGGGGAGATCTCCCGATGACCGACGTCCTGGATACGACCCTGTCCACGCTGCTGCCCGCCTCCGACGACCCCGCCGGGTGGGTCGACGCCGCGTGCCGCGACGACCCCGAGCCGGACCGGTGGTTCCCCTTCCCGACCGAGGATTTCGCGTACGCGCGCGAAGTGTGCCGCCACTGCGCGCTGCGGATCCGCTGTGAGCTCTTCGCCAGGGCGACCGCTCAGTCCGGGGTGTGGGGCGGCAAGGAGTTCGACCGGGGCCGCGAGAGGCGGGCGTGACTCCGCCTCGGCGCGGCCCCTGCGAACCGGTTACGTGCCCAGGATCTCGGGCAGCGCGACGTCCTCGCCCCGCACGTGCTCCGAGAGGAACGACAGCACCACCTGGTACCAGACCTTCGCGTTCTGCGGGGTGAGGATCCAGTGGTTCTCATCCGGGAAGTAGAGGAAGCGGTGGTCGGTGACCCCGTCGTCGTCCGCGGGCAACCCCGACTCCGACAGCAGCTCGAACCACAGCCGTAACCCGTCGCCGATCGGGACGCGAAAGTCCTTGTCGCCGTGGATGACCAGCATCGGCGTCACGATGTCCGCGACGTACAGGTGAGGCGAGTTCTCCACCGCCATCTCGGGCGTCATCTCCCGCTGCCAGTACCAGGCGGCGTCGGTGGTGGGGCCGAACTGGTCCAGCGCCCACAGGCTCGCGTGGGTGACGATCGCCTTGAACCGGTCGGTGTGCCCGGCGATCCAGTTGGCCATGTATCCGCCGAACGATCCGCCCATCGCCGCGGTGCGCTTCTCGTCGATCTCGGGCAGCGCCACCGCGGCGTCGGTGATCGACATGAGGTCGGTGAACGGCGCCTTGCCCCATTTGCCCCAGCCGCGTTCGACGAACTCCTGCCCGTAGCCGGTGGACAGGGCCGGATCCGGCAGCAGGACGGCGTATCCCCGCGCCACCAGCAGCCACGGGTTCCACCGCCACGACCAGGTGTTCCACGAACCCAGGGGGCCACCGTGCACCCACAGCGCGAGCGGCACCGGCGCGTGGGCGGAGGCACCGGTCGGCACCGCGAGCCACGCCCGCACCGCTGCGCCGTCCGCGGCGACCGTCTCGACCTCCGTCAGCGTGCCCGGGAGTTCGGGGAGGTCCGCGGGCGCCTTCAGCAGCGACACGGCGCCGGTGGTGATGTCGATGCGCACCGGGTGCGGCGGCGCCGCGTACGACGCCCGCAGCGCGAACACCGTGGACCCGTCCGGAGCGACCTGCAGGTCGGTGTACGCGGAGTCGTCGGTCGTGACCGGCGTGGGGTCCGCGCCGTCGCGGAGGAGGAAGATCGGCGCGCGCCCGCGGTCGTCGGCGGTCACGAGGAGACCCGAGCCATCGGACAACCAGACCACGGACGTGGCCCACCGGTCCCACCCGGGCGCCACGTCCGTGACGGCGCCGGTGTCGAAGCTGTACCGGTGCAGCGTGAATCGCGGCGCGGAGTCCGGTGTCGCATGCGATTCCCGCGTGAACACCACGTGCCGTCCGTCCGGGGAGATCACCGGGTCCGACAGGTCGGCGTCGCCGTCGTCGACGAGGACGGTGCGCGCCCCCGTCTCGGTGTCGACGCGCACCAGGACGTTCCGGATCGACGCCAGCGGACCGGGAACCGTCCACGACGTCACGACGAACGCGCCGTCGTCGCTCAGCGCGTAGTTCGCCTCCCGCAGCGCCGGACCCGGCATCGGCGTGAGATCGGTGAGCTGCGGCTCCTGCCCGTTCTCCGCGAGCGCGTCCAGCGGGGCGGACAGCAGGTGCGGCACGTCGGGACCGAGATCGTGGTCCCAGTAGCGGATCGGGTAGCCCGTGTGCAGGATCGCCGAGACCTTCTTCTCCTTGCGCTCGGCGCGCACCCGCTCGTCGTCGGCGGCGTCGCCGGATCCACCGAGAACGCCGGTGGTGACGACGAACCGCGGTGCGCACCGTGCGGCACGCACCCCGGTGATGCCGCCGCCGCGTCGCGCGACGATCACCGCTTCGCCGCCCCGCGCGGGCAGTCGCCACAGGTCGTCGGGGAGATCGTCCTCGTCCTGCGTCGGCCGGGAAGACGTGAAGAGCAGGTCGCCGTCGCTGGTGAACGTCGCGTTGGACTCCCCGGTGCGACCCCGGGTGAGCCGGCGCGCCGCGAACTCGCCGGTGGGATCGATCTCCCACAGCGCGGTGACGTACTTCGTCGACTTCTCGTCGAGCGTCGACTGCGCGACGACGAGCCTGCGCCCGTCCGCCGACAGCGCGAGGCCGCCGACGCGACCGAGCGCGAGATAGTCGTCGAGATCATCGAACGGAGTTCCGGCGTGGAGTTCAGGAATGGCGGTCACGAGTCGTTGGTATCACGAACCGGGCTCACGCCGTCGGACATCCGCGTCTCAGGCGAGCAGGGGCGCGACCCGCGGCGGGATCTCGTTCAACGCATACGGCAGGCTCAGTACGGTGCTCCACGCCATCGCCTCGGCGGCGGCGTCCTCGAGCGTGATGGTGCGGCCGGCCTTCACCACGTCGAGTTCCTGATAGATCGGCGTCTTGTCGAGTTCCGCGCGCAGCTTGTCGCCGTAACCGCCGCCCGCATACCAGACGAGGAGGTCGACGTTCGCCAGCGACAGCTGCTCCGTGCTGATCTCCGCGAAGTTGCCGGTGATCTGTTCCGTCACAGGGGGGTTCACGAAACCGAGTTCGGTGAAGAAGCGGACCTTCGGGTCCTCCGGGCCGTACACACCGAACTGTCCCGGCCCCTTGAGCGCACCGACGAGGACGGTCTTGCCCGCGAACGCCGGGTTGGCGGCGCGGACGTCGGCGAACTGCGTCTCGACACCGGACACCAGTTCGGCGGCCTTGTCCTTCTTGCCGAGTGCGTCGCCTAGAATCCGCGTCTGGTCCTGCCACGGGACGCCGTAGTCGGCGAACTCCTTGGGCTGCGCGACCGTCGGCGCGATGGCGCTGAGCTTGTCGTACTGGGCCTGGGTGAGGCCGGAGTAGGTGCCGACCACCAGATCCGGGGCGACGGCCGCGACCTTCTCGAAGTCGATGTTGGTGGACGCCGTGCCGACGATCTCCGGCTTCGCGTCGCCGAGGAGGTCCTGCGCCCACGGCCACACGCCGTAGGGGTAGTCGCCGTACCAGTCGAACGTGCCTGCCAGCGGGCCGCCGAGCGCGAGGATCGTGTCCTGGTCGTTGTAGCCGACGCTGACGATGCGCTGCGCGTTCGTGGGCACCTGGGTTTCGCCGTACTTGTGGGCGACGACGGGGCCGTCGGGCTCGCCGCCGTTGCCACTGTCGCCGCCGTCCGGGCTGCTGCAGGCCGCGGCGAACGCGAGCAGCGCTCCCCCGGTACCCAGGAGGAATCCGCGTCGGCTGACGCCGATCCTCTGTTGTCCCACGTTCATGCGGCGACCCTCTCGTCTACCAGGTTTTCCGATCCACTTAGGTAAGGCTTGCCGAGCTTAGCCTAAGGGTTCGCGCGGACGGGCTCCCGCCACATCGCCCACAGTGTCGGCCCGCCGTCCGGGATCCGGATCTCACCGGTGACGTCGAAGCCGAACCGCTGGTAGTACGAAATGTTGTCCTTCTTGCTCGACTCCAGGTACGCCGGGATTCCCTCGGCATCACACCGGTCGAGCCGCGACCGCAACAGCGCCGTCCCGTAGCCGCCGCCCCGTCCCGCTCTCGACGTTCCGATGGTCGCCAGGTACCAGTGCACGGGATCGACCGGGTGCGCGTCCTCGACGGTTCCGCTGACCGTGGCGCCGACGCCCAGTCGCGGACCGAACGCCCGGATCAGACCGGGCAGGCTGACGAGCGACGACCAGGTCGACTCCTTCCAGCCGCCCGGCGGATCCCACATGGCGGCGCCGCGGATCACGCCGTCCCCGTCCTCGGCCACCTCGGCACCGCCGCCGGCGAGATGGTGGTGGCGGATCTCCACCCCGAACAGCCTCGGCAGGCCGCGCCGCCTGCGCTCGGGATCCGGCCACATCCACACCATGACGGGGTCGTCGAAGAACGCGTCGGCGAGGACCCGCGTCAGTTCGGGGATGTCGGATTTGATCGCGGCCCGCACGCTCACACCCATGCCCAGAGGGTACGGGCCCGCCATCATTGTGCGCGGGAACGACCGGCCGCCGCCCGCGGTTCGTGTCGGGCGGGGACGGGTGGCCTGTTCTAGACGGTGGCGTCGACGAGGAGTTTCGCGCCGGTCGCCGCCTGGACGTCCTCGACGCTGTGACCGGGTGCGGTCTCGACGAGCCGCAGGCCGTCGGGGGTGACGTCGATGACGGCGAGGTCGGTGACGATCTTCTGGACGCAGCGCTTGCCGGTGTACGGCAGCGTGCACTCCTCGAGGATCTTGTGCTCACCCTTCTTGGTGACGTGATCCATCATCACGATGACCTTGCCCGCACCGTGGACGAGGTCCATCGCGCCGCCCATGCCCTTGACCATGGCGCCGGGGACCATCCAGTTGGACAGGTCGCCGTGACTGCTGACCTGCATCGCGCCGAGAACGGCCACGTCGACGTTGCCGCCGCGGATCATCGAGAAGGAGTCGGACGAGGAGAAGAACGCGCCGCCCGCAACCACGGTGATGGTTTCCTTGCCCGCATTGATCAGTTCGGGGTCGACCTCGTCGTCGGCGGGGTACGGCCCGACTCCGAGGATGCCGTTCTCCGAGTGCAGGATGACGTCCTTGCCCGCCGGGATGTGACCGGGGATCAGAGTCGGCATGCCGATGCCGAGGTTGACGTACTGTCCGTCCTCGAGTTCGGCCGCGACCCGGGCCGCCATCTCGTCACGCGTCCAGCTCATGCCCGCACCGTCCTGTTCTCGATTCCCGTTTCCTGCTTGCCGACCTCGACCACTCGCTGGACGAAGATGCCGGGGGTGTGCACCTCGGCGGGGTCGATCTCGCCGGGCTCGACGAGATGTTCGACCTGCGCGATGGTGATGCGACCGGCGCCCGCGGCGTCGGGGTTGAAGTTGCGGGCCGTCTCCCGGTACACGAGGTTGCCGAGCCGGTCGCCCTTCCACGCGTGGACCAGTGCGAAGTCGGTGCGGATGGCGCGTTCGAGGACGAAGGCCTCCCCGTCGAACTCGCGGGTCTCCTTGGGCTTGCTGGCGACAGCGATGCCGCCCTTGCCGTCGTAGCGAATCGGCAGACCGCCGTCGGCGACCTGCGTTCCGACACCGGCGGGGGTGTAGAAGGCGGGGATGCCCGCTCCCCCTGCGCGCATGCGCTCGGCCAGCGTGCCCTGCGGGGTGAGCTCGACCTCGAGCTCACCGCTGAGGTACTGCCGCGCGAATTCCTTGTTGGCGCCGACGTACGAGCTGATGGTGCGCCGGATCCGGTGCTGCTCGAGGAGCAGACCCAGACCGAATCCGTCGGTGCCGCAGTTGTTGCTGACCGTCTCGAGATCGGTCGCACCCTGTGCGAGTAGGGCGTCGATGAGGACCGAGGGGATACCGACGAGGCCGAAGCCACCCACCGCGAGGGACGCTCCGTCGGGGACGTCGGCAACGGCCTCGGCCGCCGTTGCGAAGACTTTGTTGACCATGTGACCCAGGCTACCGCAAAATGTTCGAGTAGTGAACACCCATCCACATTGCGAACAAATCGCGCACCGCCTGTTGGCCCCATCACAGAACGCGACTACTATGTGCGAATAGCGGCCGACTGTTCACATCGAGAACGTGAGGATCTTCTTCCATGCTGCATCTGCCAGCCCACTACCAAGCCGGGCACGAAGCCAATGCCCCGCTGCTGTTCCCCGAGTACAAGACGACTCGGCTGCGCAGCCCCAAGAACGACCTGATCCTGATCCCGCAGCGACTCGGCGAGAGCACCGGTCCGGTGTTCGGTGATGCCGACGTCACCACAGGTGAGAACGACATGACCCACGCCAACGGCGGCGAGGCCCAGGGTCAGCGCATCATCGTCCACGGCCGGGTCCTCGACAGCGCCGGGAAGCCCATCCCCGACACCCTCATCGAGGTGTGGCAGGCCAACGCCGGCGGCCGCTACCGCCACAAGAACGACTCCTGGCCCGCGCCGCTCGACCCCCACTTCAACGGTGTCGCGCGCTGCCTGACCGACAAGCAGGGCCACTACGAGTTCACGACGATCAAGCCCGGCGCGTACCCGTGGGGCAACCACCACAACGCGTGGCGGCCCGCGCACATCCACTTCTCGCTCTTCGGTCAGGCGTTCACCCAGCGCCTGGTCACGCAGATGTACTTCCCCGACGATCCGTTCTTCTTCCAGGACCCGATCTACAACTCGGTGCCCGAAGCGGCGCGCGAGCGGATGATCAGCACGTTCGACTACGACCAGACCCGGGAGAACTGGGCCGTCGGATTCAAGTTCGACATCGTCCTGCGCGGCCAGGACGCCACCCCGTTCGAAGATGCGGAAGGCCACTGATGATCGACACCCAGAACCCGGACGCCCCGCGGTACCCGGTCTTCGCCAGGAGCCAGGACGAGGTGCCGTTCGGCGTCACCCCGTCCCAGACCGTCGGCCCGTACGTCCACATCGGCCTGTTCCCCACGTGGGAGAACAGCGGCGACGCCGTCCCCGAGGATGCTCCCGGACGAATCACCGTGTCCTTCAACGTCATCGACGGCGCCGGTCAGGCCATCGGCGACGCGATGATCGAAACCTGGCAGGCCGACGCCGCGGGGCGGTTCGACAGTCCTGCCGATCCGCGCGGTGCCGCCGAGGCGACCCCCGCCGGATTCCGCAGCCTGGCACGCGTGTTCGCCGACGAGAGCGGCACGATCGTGGTGCACACCGTCAAGCCGGGCACCCTCCCCGCCGAGGACGGCGCAGTCGAGGCCCCGCACATCAACGTCGGACTGTTCGCCCGCGGCATGCTCGAGCGCCTTTACACGCGTCTCTACTTCCCCGAGGACACGGACGCCCACGCCTCGGACCCCGTGCTCTCCGTCGTCCCGGAAGCCGACCGCCCCAAGCTGATCGCGGAGAAGACTGATCGCGGTTACCACCTGACGATTCACGTGCAGGATACGGACGGACGGGAAACCCCGTTCTTCGCCCTGTAATCGGCCGCAAATCCAGAAAGGTGTCGCGTGTGAACTCTCCGGAGACCTCCCGGGGTGCCCTGTTCGATCCGACGTTCGGTGCCGGCGAGTTGTCGGCGCTGCTCTCCGACCGGGCGTGGGTCACCGCGATGGTCGAGGTCGAGGGGGCACTGGCCCGGGCGGAGGCGAAGTGCGGCGTCATCCCCGCCGCGTCCGCCGACGCGATCTCCTCGGTGTTCGCGCGCATCGTCGCCGACGGCTCCGTGGACGTCGCGGCGCTCGGCGACGCGGCCGCCGCGGGCGGCAATCCGGTGATCCCGCTGGTGAAATTGCTCCGCGGCGAGGTCGCGGCCGCCGATTCCGGGGTGCCCGGAAGCCACGTGCACAAGGGCGCCACGAGTCAGGACATTCTCGACACCGCCCTGATGCTGCTGTGCCGTCGGTCGGGCGCACACGTGCTGGCGTCCCTCGACGAGGCGGCGCTGTGCGCCGAGGCCCTCGCGCGGGCCCAGCGCGGCACCCCGATCGCCGGCCGCACCCTCGGCCAGCAGGCCCTGCCCACCACGTTCGGCGTTCTCGCCGCCGGGTGGATGACCGCGCTGCACAGGGCTTCTCGCGCCTTGTTCGACGCACTCGACGGCCTTCCCGTGCAACTGGGAGGCGCGGCCGGAACGTCCGCCGCGCTCTACCCGCACGGCCTCGACATCGCCGACGTGCTCGCCGACGAACTCGGACTTGCACGCCAGGACGTGCCCTGGCACACCGACCGCACCCGCATCGCACTGCTCGCGTCGGCGCTCGGAACGGCCGCGGGCGTGGTGTCGAAGATCGCCACCGACCTCGTGTTCCTGTCGTCCACCGAGGTCGGCGAGGTCAGCGAAGGATCACCCGGCGGTTCTTCGGCCATGCCGCACAAACGGAATCCGGTGGCCGCGATCGCCGCCCGCGCCGCGGCCCGCCGCACACCGGGACTCGTCGCGACGATCCTCGGCTCGATGGATCACGAACAGCAACGCGCCGCCGGCGCCTGGCATGCCGAGTGGGAAACCCTCACCGACCTGCTGCGCCTCACCGGTGGCGCCGTCGCGCGGATCGCCGATTCGCTCGGCGGACTGAACGTCCACCCCGACGCAATGGCCCGCAACCTCGACATCACCGGTGGCCTGCTCCTCGCGGAACGGGTCACCGGAGCCCTGTCCGCCCACACCGACAATGCGCGTGACCTGGTCACCGCCGCCTGCCGGAGCGGACACCGTCTCGACGAGGATCCGGGGCTCCTCGAATACCTGCCTGCGGACGAGATCCGCGCCCTGCTCGACCCTGCCGGGTACCTCGGCCACGCCCACGACATCGTCGACCGCGCACTGGAGACAGTGGCCCGCGGCCGGGAAGGAACGCGATGACAGTCGCACTTGCACACGAAATCTCCGGACCCCGCAACGGCGCGGCGGACGCCCCCGTCGTCGTCCTGCTCGGATCGCTCGGCTCCAACCGGTCCATGTGGGACCCGCAGATCGCGGCGCTGTCCGACGAATGCCGGGTCGTCGCCGTCGATCAGCGGGGCCACGGCGAGTCGCCCGCACCGGACGGCCCGTACTCCGTCCGCGAACTGTCCGAGGACGTTCTCGCCCTGCTCGACTCCCTCGGAGTCGACGCCGCCCACTTCGTCGGACTGTCCATGGGCGGCGCGATCGCCCAGTGGCTCGGCGCGCACACCCCGCGGCGGGTGCTGTCGCTGTCGCTGCTGTGCACCGCCGCGAAATTCGGCGAACCGCAGGGATGGATCGAGCGGGCCGCCGCGTCGCGCGCCGACGGTCCCGAGTCGCTCGCAGATGCCGTCGTCGCACGGTGGTTCAGCGAGGGACTGGCCAAGCGGGACCCGGAATTCGTCCGGCACTACCGCGACATGATCGCGTCGACGTCGCCCGAGGGATACGCCGCGTGCTGCGACGCCCTCGCCGACTGGGACTTCACCGCCGACCTCTCCCGCATCAGCGCACCGACGCTGGTGATCGCGGGCGAGGAGGATCCGTCCACCCCGCCGTCGGTCATGCAGATCCTCGCGGACGGCATCACCGGCGCCCGGTTCGAGGTGCTCTCCCCCGCCGCCCACGTCGCGAACCTCGAGCAGGCGGGCGACGTCACGGCACTGCTGCGCGAACACATCGCCGGCGGCGGGTACGCGCGCGGACGACGCGCCGCGCACGCACAGGGCATGACGGTGCGCCGCTCGGTGCTCGGCGACGCCCACGTGGACCGCTCCGTCGCGGGGACCACCGACTTCACGGCACCGTTCCAGGACTTCATCACCCGAACCGCATGGGGCGACATCTGGTCGCGTCCCGCGCTGGACCACGAACTGCGCCGACTGCTCACGATCGCCGTCCTCACCGCGGTCGGTAACGAGCACGAACTCGACATGCACATCCAGGCCGCCCTCCGCGCGGGCGTCGACGCCGACACCATCGGCGAGGTACTCCTCCACACCGCCGTCTACGCGGGAGTCCCCAACAGCAATCTCGGGTTCGCCCTCGGCAAGCAGGCCCTCGCCGACCTGGCCGCCGAGTCGACAGTGGAGGATTCGCAGACATGACAGCTACCGAACCGACGGAGAAGATCCTCCCGTCCCCCGACTACGTGCAGTCGCTGGCCCGGGGCCTCGCCGTGATCCGCTGCTTCGACAACCGGAACCAGCGGCGCACACTCAGCGACGTCGCCCGCGCCACCGAACTGACCCGCGCCACCGCGCGCCGGTTCCTTCTCACCCTCGTCGAACTCGGCTACGTGGCCACGGACGGTTCCGCGTTCTGGCTCACGCCGCGGGTCCTCGAACTCGGGTACAGCTACCTGTCGAGCCTGTCGCTTCCGGAGGTCGCGCAGCCGCACCTGGAGAAGTTGAGCCACAAGGTCCACGAGTCGTCTTCGGTGTCGATCCTCGACGGCGCCGACATCGTGTACGTCGCCCGTGTGCCCGTCAGCCGGATCATGACGGTCGGCATCACCATCGGCACCCGGCTGCCGGCGTACGCGACGTCGATGGGCCGCGTCCTGCTGGCGGGACTGCCCGACGACGAACTCGACGCGTACCTCGAGAAACTCGATATCCAGCGCCTCACCGAGCGCACGATCACGGCCCGCGACGACCTGAAGGCCGCGATTCTCGCGGTCCGCGCGGACGGCATCTGCGTTCTCGACCAGGAACTCGAGGCGGGCCTGCGGTCGATGGCCGCACCGATCCGCAACGCCTCCGGGCTCACCGTCGCCGCGGTGAACATCTCGACGCCGGCCGCACGGTACAGCCTCGAGGATCTGCATTCCGATCTCATCCCGTCGCTGCGGATCACCGCAACCGACATCGAACAGGACCTCGCCACCGTCAACCGTTGACGTTGTCCGAGGATTCTTCACGAAAGGCCTTTTCATGCGTGACGTCGTCATCTGCGAGCCCCTCCGGACGCCGGTCGGGCGGTTCGGTGGAGTGTTCAAGGACCTCACTCCCCAGAGCCTCGCCGCCACCGTCATCACGGCGCTCGTCGAACGCACCGGCATCGACGGCAGCCAGATCGACGACGTCATCCTCGGTCAGGCGTCCCCGGGCGGAGAGGCACCGGCCATCGGCCGGATCGCGGCCCTCGACGCCGGACTCGGCATCGACGTCCCCGGCATGCAGGTGGATCGTCGCTGCGGATCCGGTCTGCAGGCCGTCATCACCGCCGTGCTGCAGGTGGCGTCCGGCGGCAACGACCTCGTGCTCGCCGGCGGCGCCGAATCCATGAGCCAGGCCGAGTTCTACACCAACCCGAACATTCGCTGGGGCGTCAAGGGAGAAGGGGTGCAACTCGCCGACCGGCTCGCCCGCGCGCGCGTCACCGCCGGCGGCGCGAACTTCCCCGTGCCCGGCGGCATGATCGAAACCGCCGAGAACCTGCGGGCCGAGTTCGACATCAGCCGCGAGGACCAGGACGCGCTCGCCGTGCAGTCGCACCAGCGTGCCGTCGCCGCGCAGGAGTCGGGTCGCTTCGCCGAGGAGATCGTCGGAGTGACGGTTCCGCAACGCAAGTCGGACCCGCTCGTCGTCGACAAGGACGAGCACCCGCGCGCCGACACCACATTGGAGTCGCTGTCGAAGCTCCGCGCCATCCGCTCCAAGATCGACTCCGCCTCCACCGTCACCGCAGGCAACGCGAGCGGCCAGAACGACGGCGCCGCCGTGTGCATCGTGACGACCGCCGAGAAGGCGAAGGAACTGGGACTGAAGCCCCTCGCCCGGATGGCGTCGTGGGCCGTCGCCGGCGTCCCGCCGCGCACGATGGGCATCGGCCCGGTGCCCGCGACGGAGAAGGCCCTCGGTCAGCTCGGACTGTCGCTGTCCGACATGGGTGTCATCGAACTGAACGAGGCCTTCGCCGCGCAGACCCTCGCCGTTCTCCGCAGCTGGGACCTCGACCCCACCGACGCACGCCTCAACCCCAACGGGTCCGGCATCTCGCTCGGGCACCCCGTCGGCGCCACCGGCGGTCGCATCCTCGCCACCCTCCTGCGGGAGATGGACCGTCGCGAGTCCCGCTACGGGCTCGAGACCATGTGCATCGGCGGCGGCCAGGGCCTGGCCGCAGTGTTCGAGCGGGTCTGATTCGGCAGCTCACAGCACACGCGCATCGGCGAGCAGGCTCCGGGCCTGCTCGCCGATGTGCGTCCGGGGCCGGTCACAGCCGGTGCAACTCCACGTCGCCGAGTTCCCCGTCGCGGACGGTGGCGGTCATGTACGTGCAGTGCGGCTGACGGCGTCGGTCCGTCGGCGATCCCGGGTTCAGCAGTCGCAGACCGGTTTCGGTGGTGGTGTCCCAAGGAATGTGGCTGTGCCCGAAGATCAGGACGTCGGTGTCCGGGTAGGCGGCCGACATCCGTTTCTCCCTGCCGGTGGAGGCTCCGGTCTCGTGCACGACGGTGATGCGCACTCCGTCCAGGGTCACGTCGGCCCGCTCCGGCATCAGGGCGCGCAGGTCGTCGCCGTCGTTGTTGCCCCAGCACGCCACGAGCCGCGCCGAGCGCGACCGTAACGCCTCGAACGTGGGGAGATCGACCCAGTCGCCGGCGTGGATCACCACGTCGGCGCGGTCGACCTCGTCCCACACCCGGGCGGGCAGGTCTCGCGCCCGTTTCGGGACATGAGTGTCGGCCAGCAGCAATAACCTCACCGTGACAGTCTGCGCCACGGTGGCACGCATGAGCCTTACGCGCCCGCGAGCGCGGCGGCGTCCTCCGCCTCCAACAGCAGACCCATGTGCTCACGCATCCGCTGGGCGTCCGGTTCGAGGCCGGTGAAGATCCGGAAGGAGTCGACGGCCTGACCGATGGTCATGCCGATTCCGCTGAGTGTCCGGGCGCCGATCTCGCGGGCGCGGCGGAGGAGTTCGGTCTCGGCCGGACGGTAGACGACGTCCGCGACCCACAGGTCGGGGCGCAGCAGCGCGGCGTCGAGCGCCATGCCGGGATGGTGCGCCATGCCGAGCGGCGTCGCGTGGATGAGGCCCTGGGCGGCACCGACCGCGGCGGGAACGGCGGCGAGGTCGCCGGCCACGATCTCCCGGTCCGGGAACAGCGCTGCGAGCGAGTCACGCAGAGCGGCCGAGCGCGTGGCGTCGGCGTCGATGATCGTGAAGTGTCCGACGCCCCGGGTCAGTGCGGCGTAGGCGACGGCCGCACCGGCCCCGCCCGCCCCGAGTTGCACGACACGGTTCATGGGCGCACCTTCGAGGCCCTCGTCCATGTTGCGCGCGAATCCGGACCAATCGGTGTTGTGGCCGATGAGGCGTCCGCCGTCGATGTGGACCGTGTTGACCGCGCCGAGTTTGCGGGCGTCGTCGGACAGGGCGTCGAGCAGCGGAATGATCGCCTGCTTGCAGGGGTGCGTGATGTTGAGCCCGTTGAACCCGAGGAGCTTGGCGGCGTCGAGGAGCCGCGGCAGTGCCTCGACGCCCATGCCCAGGGTGTCGAGGTCGAGGATCCGGTAGACGTACCCGACGTCCTGCGCACGACCCTCCGCCTCGTGAAGCGGCGGGGTCAGCGATTTCGAGATCCCGGTGCCGATCAGACCGCACAGGTAGGACGGGCGGGCGTTGGGGGCATCGAGGTCACGAGAGGTCATGGGGATCACTTCCGGGAAGGGTGCGAGAACTAATTAACTATCTAGTGAGTTATGTCACGGTAGCATACGTCCATATCGCGCGGAAGACAGCACAGGCAGGAGTTTCAGGAATGACACGAAGCGAGACCACGGGCGCACCCGCCGAAAAGCAGGCGGCCAAGCGCACGCGCAATCCCGAGAAGACCCGGGAGAACATCCTGAAGGTGGCGATGACGGAGTTCGCCGACAAGGGCCTGACCGGGGCCCGCATCGACGAGATCGCGGCGAAGACCGCCACCACGAAGCGGATGCTCTACTACTACTTCGGCGACAAGGACGGCCTGTACCGGGCGGTCCTGCAGCGCGCCTACGAGGAGATTCGTTACGAGGAGTCCCAGCTCGACGTCGACCACCTCGAGCCGGCCGAGGCCATCCGGGCGCTCGCCGAGCTGACGTTCGACCATCACGAGGCGCACCCCGACTTCATCCGCCTCGTCGCGATCGAGAACACGAATCGCGGCGTCAATCTCGTCCAGGCCGAGGGCCTCCCCGAGACTCAGGCGCCGGCGATCCGCACGCTCGATCGAATCCTCCAGCGAGGGCAGGACGCGGGCATCTTCCGCACCGACACGACGGCGCTCGACATCCACATGCTCATCAGCTCGTACTGCGTCTTCCGGGTGGCGAATCGGTACACGTTCAAGGCCCTGTTCGACTGGGATCTCACCGGCGCGGAGAACCGTCCCCACCTGCGCGCGATGATCGGCGACGTCGTCCTGGCCTACCTGCAGCAACCCGGAAAAGTATGAACTAACCATTTCGACCATTATTGACTCGAGCCTGTGACCTGGGTTACCTTGCTTCTACGACCTACGAACACCTGCTCATTTCGAGCGGCCAGTGTTCACATTCCTCGCTCCCCAGGAGTATCGATGACCATCGACTACGGCACCGGCGCCTCCGGTCGCAACGGTGACGGCACAGGCCGCTCGTCCGTCGACCCCAACGCTGATCCCACCAACGCGAAGAAGGCCGCGAAGGCCGCCTTCTTCGGCAGCCTGCTCGAGTACTACGACTTCTACATCTTCGCCTCGGCTGCCGCACTGGTGTTCCCGCACGTGTTCTTCGAGGGCGCGAAGAACCCGCTGCTGCTGTCGTTGGCGACGTTCGGCATCTCCTACATCGCGCGTCCCATCGGCGCCGTGTTCGTCGGACACTTCGGCGACCGGGCGGGGCGCAAGAAGGTGATGATGTTCTGCCTGGTGCTCATGGGCGTCGTCACGTTCCTCATCGGCTGTCTGCCGTCCTCGGAGACTGCCGGGATGGTCGGCCCGGCGCTGCTGGTGCTCCTGCGCATCTGCCAGGGCGTCTCCGCAGCGGGCGAGCAGTCGGGTGCGGGCTCCCTCACCCTCGAGCACTCCCCCGCTCACCGCCGCGGCTTCTTCTGCAGTTGGACGCTCACCGGCACCCAGGCCGGCTTCATCGTCGCGAGCCTCGCGTTCATCCCGGTCGCGGCACTGCCCGACGAGACCCTCTACAGCTGGGGCTGGCGCGTCCCGTTCTGGTGCAGCCTGCTCGTCCTCGTCGTTGCGTACATCGTGCGTCGCAAGCTCGAAGAGCCCGAGATCTTCATCGCCAACAAGGAGGCCCTGGACGAGGCGCCCGCCCCGCTGCCCGTCGTCGATCTCTTCCGCACGCACTGGCGCGACGTTCTGCGCGTCGTCTTCTGCGCCTTCATCGCCGTCGTCAGCACCGTGTTCTCCGTGTTCGGCCTCGCATACGCCACCACCCCGGAGATCGGGATGAGCCGCACCACCATGCTGTGGGTCGCGATCGCCGCGAACGCGGTGGCCCTCGTCTCGCAGCCGCTGTTCGGCATGCTGTCCGACCGGATCGGCCGCAAGCCGGTGTTCATCGGCGGCGCGATCGGTTCGGCCGCCGGGATTTTCCTGTACTTCGCCGCCATCGGCACAGGCAACGTCGCGATGATCTTCCTCGCGGGCATCCTGCTGATGGGTGGCGTCTACGCCGGGACCAATGCCATCTGGCCGGCGTTCTACGCCGAGATGTTCTCCTCGCGGGTTCGCTACTCCGGCATGGCGATCGGCACTCAGCTCGGTTTCGCACTCGCCGGGTTCGCACCGACCATCGCCCAGGCTCTCCGCGGCGGCGACCCCAAGAACTGGGTGCCGGTGGCGATCTTCACCGCCGTCTGCGCGCTCATTGCCGCGGCGTCCGCCTCCACCGCCAAGGAGAACTCCCGTACCCCGCTGCTCGACCTCGACAAGGAGGACGTCGCGCTCACCAGGGCGAAGGCCAGCGCACAGGTCTGATCTGCTCCGAAAACGAACGATGCGCCCGGTTCGAGAGCCGGGCGCTTCGTCGTGTCGGTGCCTAACGCCGTAGTTCGTGGGTGAGTGCTTCGAGTTCGTCGCCGCCGGCCATTTGCTGGGTGAGTTCTTCGAGGCTGATTTCGTCGAAGGTGCAGTCCAGTTTCTGGCGTCCGCGGTTGAGGAGCACGAAGTGATCGCCGACCATGTAGGCGTGGTGCGGGTTGTGGGTGATGAACACCACCCCGAAGCCCTGTTCCTTGGCGGCGGAAATGTACCGCAGGACCATCCCGGACTGTTTGACACCCAGGGCGGCGGTGGGCTCGTCGAGGATCAGGACGCGGGCGCCGAAGAAGATCGCCCGCGCGATCGCCACGCACTGGCGTTGACCACCGGACAGCGACCCGATGGGGGCGTCGACGTCGGGCAGGTCGATGCCCATCTTGTGGAGTTCTTCCTTGGTGGTGGCGCGCATCGCGTTCGAGTCGAGGGACCGCAGCGGGCCCTTGCGCAGTTCCTGGCCGAGGAAGAAGTTCCGCCACACCGGCATCAGCGCCACCACCGCCAGGTCCTGGTAGACGGTGGCGATGCCCTTGGACAGGGCCTCCTTCGGCGACCCGAACGAGGCCGCGTCGCCGTCGACGAGCAGTTCCCCGGAACTCTGCTGGTGCAGGCCGGCCATGATCTTGATCAGGGTGGACTTGCCGGCCCCGTTGTCGCCGAGGACACCGGTGACCTCCCCCGCCTTGACCCGCAGGTTGATGTCTTCGAGGGCGATGATGTTGCCGTACTGCTTGCCGACGTGTTTGAGTTCGATCAGCGGGATCTTGCCGCCTCCACCGGGTTCGGTGTCGACGGGGATCTGTTCGGTGGTACTCATACCGGTCACCTCTTGGCGGCGTAGTTGCGGAAGGCGTTGTTGGCGATGACCGCGAACAGCAGCATCGCGCCGAGGAAGAACTTGAACCAGTCCGGGTTCCAGCCGGCGTAGACGATGCCCTGGTTGGTCATCCCGAAGATGAACGCGCCGATCGCGGCGCCGATCGCGGTGCCGTAGCCACCGGTGAGCAGGCAGCCGCCGATGACCGCGGCGATGATGTACAGGAACTCGTTGCCGATGCCCTGGCCGGACTGGACGGTGTTGAACGAGAACAGCAGGTGCATGCCGACGAACCAGGCGGCGAAACCGACGGTCATGAACAACCCGATCTTGACCTTGGTGACCGGCACACCGATCGCGCGGGCGGAGTCCTGGTTGCCGCCGACGGCGAAGATCCAGTTCCCGATCCGGGTCTTGAACAGCACCCAGGTGGCGATCGCGGTGAACAGCAGCCACCACACCACGGTGATCCGGACGGACACCCCACCGACGACGAAGGAGGACGCGAACACCTTCTTCGCGGAGTCGAAGCCCTGCATGTCCGACACGCTGGGGGTGGCGACCTGCCCGGTGATCAATTTGGTGACCGCGAGGTTGATGCCGGTGAGCATCAGGAACGAGCTCAGGGTGATCAAGAAGCTGGGGATCTTCGTTTTCATCACCAGGTAGCCGTTGAAGAACCCGACGGCGAGGGACACCACCAGGGCGAGGGCGGCGCCGGCCCACAGGTTCAGGTGCAGGTTGTAGGCGATCATCGACGCGGCCAGGGAGCTGGTGGTGACCGCGACGCCGGCGGAGAGGTCGAATTCGCCGCCGATCATCAGCAGTGCGACCGCGCAGGCCATGATCCCGATGGTGGAGGAGGCGTAGAGGACGGTGGCCAGGGCCTCGGGGCTGCGGAACGGGGGTGCGACGATCATGAAGAAGATGAAGATCGCGATCGCACCGAACAGGGACCCGACTTCCGGGCGCACCAGCAGCCGTTGCAGGCGTTTTTGTTCCTTCACCCGCTCGTCGTGGACGACCTTGTGACTGGCAAGGTCCAGATCTTGCTGTGTGGACATGATTTCCTCTCCGCGCCGGTGGATCTCAGCGTTGTGCGGTGCCGGCCGGTCCTGCGACCGGGTCGATGGTGTCGGTGACTGTGTGTGCGAGAGATGGACCCACCGGGGTCCGGATCGTGTGTCCTGTCATGTGAATCGACCGCCGGTCAGCGGGTGCCGGCCTTGGCGTACTCGGCGACCTTGTCGATGTTGGTCTTGTCGATGAACGACGGCCCGGTCAGCGTGGGCCCGCCGCCGCCGATGACGTTCCCGTTGTTCAGGTACAGCCACAGCGAATCGATGGCCAGGTAGCCCTGCAGGTACGGCTGCTGGTCGATCGCCCACTGCACGCTGCCGTCGGAGATGGCGTCGACGAGGGCCGCGTTGGTGTCGAACGTGAACACCTTGGCCGGGCTGCCCGCGTTACCGACGGACTGGACGGCGGTGAGGGCGATCGGGGCGCCGAGCGTGAGCACGCCGTCGATGGACGGGTCCTGCTGGAGCTTGGCGGCGATCGTCGAGTTCACCGACGGCATGTCCTCGCCGTTGACGTTGAGCGTCTCGAACGTGCCGCGGAACGCCTGCTTGGCCCCGGCGCAACGGGATTCGAGCTGAATCTGGCCCTGCTGCTGGATGACGCAGATGACGTGCTTGGCGCCCTCGTCGTTCAGCCGGTTGCCCGCGGCCTGGCCGGCGATGGTCTCGTCCTGCCCGAAGTACTGGGTGACGCCCATGTCCTTCCAGGCGCCGTATCCGGCGTTGAACGCGGAGATCGGGATTCCGGCGTCCTGCGCGCTCTTGACGGCGGGCGCCATCGCTTCGGGGGTGGCGAGGGTGAGTGCGAGGCCGTCGACCTTGGAGTCGATCGCCGTCTGCACGAGGTTGGCCTGGTTGGGGGCCTGCGGATCGGAGGAGTACTTCAGTTCCACGTTGTCCTTGTCGGCGGCATCCTGCGCACCGGTGCGGATCAGGTCCCAGAACGTGTCGCCCGGTGCCGCGTGGGTGACCATCGCGATCGTGATGCGCGGGGTGTCGGCGCTGCCCGCGCCGATCCCGGACCCGCTGCTGTCCGGCTTGCCGCCGGTGCTCGAGCACGCCGCGAGGCTCATCACCAGGGCACTCGCGCAGGCCAGCACTGCCACGCGACGCCGGTTGGGGAAGTTCATCTGTTTTTCCTCTCGGGGGACGAACGGCTCGTTGACGTCTTGGCCGTGTGCCTTAGATGTAATACGCGTCACACCCGAAAGTCAATAGTTTGTCTGGACATTAGGACCACATATCAAAGGCGCGGGCGCACGCGTCACCGATACCTGCCCGGAAATCGAGCGGAAATGGCGAAAGAAGGGGACGCGATCAGCGCGTGACCGACGCCCCGGCGTCGCGCGGCAGACGCAGCGTGTCGACGACCGTGCCGAGCATCAGCAGGCCCAAAAGGACGAAGGTCCAAGAATATTCGGATCCGAACCCGTGCTCGGACGACGTCGCCAGCGGCGTGAATGCGGTGAGCGCGAGCGCGGCGAGCGCGATTCCGAGTCCGGCCGCCAGTTCCTGCACGGCGGCGTTGAGAGTGTTGGCGTGCGTGAGGTCGGCGCGATCGACGTCCGAGAACGCGAGACTGTTGTACGCGGTGAATCCGACCGAACGCAGGGCTCCGCTCACGAAGAGGACTCCTGCGATGACGGGCATCGGGGTCGACGAACTCAGTGCGGCGAGCATCCCGAAGCAGCCCACCGACAGCAGCGCGTTGACCAGCAGGATCGGCCTGATCCCGAAACGCCGCATCAGCGGCGTCGTGAATGGTTTGATCGCGATGTTGCCTGCGAACAGCGCGGCGACGAGCAGACCCGCGAGAAACGGCGTCCAGCCGAAGCCGAGTTGGAACTGCAGCGGCAACAGGAACGGCACGGCCGTCACGATCAGGCGGTAGAGCGAACCCCCGGTGACGGTGATCCGCAACGTCCGCACACGCAGCACTCGGACATCGACGAGCGGGTGCGGAGTGCGGACGAGATGGACCGCGGACGCGACCAGCAGGACGACCGCGACCACTCCCCCGATCGCGACCCGGCGCCAGTCGGTGCCCGTCACACGGATGCTCTCCAGGGCGATCAGCGCCGCCGCGATTCCCGTTCCGACCCCGAGCAGGCCCCGCCAGTCCAGCCTCCTCACCGACCGCGAGCCGGCTCCGTGAACCAGCTTCAGCGACAGCAGGATTCCGAGGACCCCGATGGGAATGTTGATGACGAAGATCCACCGCCACGAGCCCACCGTGGCGATCGCGCCGCCGAGCAGAGGTGCAATGACGGGCGCGGCGAGCGCGGGCCACGTGAGCAGGGCTATCGCGCGGACGAGATCGCCCTTCGTGCTCGACCGCAGCACCGCGAGCCGTCCGACCGGCACCATCATGGCGCCGCCGACTCCCTGCAGCACCCGCATCGCGACGAGCATCGGCAACGACACGCTCGCGGCGCACCCGATGGACGCCAGGGTGAACACGGTGATGGCGGCCACGAACACCCGGCGGGTCCCGAACCGGTCGGCCACCCACCCGCTCGCGGGGATGAGGACTGCGACCGTGACCAGGTAGGCGGAGATCGCGATGTTGACGTCGACGGGGTCGACGCCGAAGGAGTCGGCGATCAGCGGGACGGCGGGGGCGATGATGGTCGCGTCGAGGATCTCCATGAAGAGGGCGCCCGCAACCAGCAGGGCCATTCCCCGGGGGAACGACGTCGCGCGCCCCGTCCTAACGATCGACAACGGTGGTATCGAAGTAGTACCGCGACGCCCGGTAGCAATGGCTGCCGAACTCGACGGCGCTTCCCGAGTCGTCGAACGCGGTCCGGTTCATAGTGAGCAGCGGCGCCCCGGTCTTCTCGTCGAGGAGTGACGCCTCTGCCTTGCTCGCCGCTTTCGCGCCGATGCGTTGCCGCGCGAGGCGAATGTGCACGCCGCGGGCCCGGAGTGCGTGGTAGAGGCCGTGCGCCTCGAGTTCGTCGGGGTCCGGCGCGAGATCCACCGGGATGTGGTTGGTCATCAGCGCGAGCGGTTCGCCGTTGGTGCTGCGGAGGCGCCGGATGGACGCCACCTCACTGCCGGGTTGCAGGTTGAGTTCAGCGGCCACGTCCTCGGCAGGTACGGCGACCTGGTAGTCGAGGAGCTTGGTGGTCGGGCTCTGCCCTGCGCGGGCGAGGTCGTCGAAGAGACTGGTGAGCTCGACCGGCCGGTGCACGGCGCTCTGCACGACCTGCGTGCCGACGCCGCGCTTGCGGACGAGCAACCCCTTGTCGACGAGTTCCTGAATGGCACGGCGCGTGGTCGGGCGCGACAGGTTCAAGCGTTTGGCGAGCGCCAGTTCGTTCTCGAAGCGGTCGCCGGGCGCGAGTTCCCCGCCGATGATCGCGTTCTCGATCGTCTGCGCGAGCTGGAAATACAGCGGAACCGGGCTCGATCTGTCGAGCTCGACTGCGAGTGGTGCACCCACGGACAACTCCGATCCTCGTGCGCGTGGCGACGTCCGCCGCCGCCGATCTTTCCGGCAGTGTATGCGAACACTAACACTAGATTGACTTCAAGTAATAATGTCAGGACAAAGTCTTGACAGGAGCCGGTGATGTGGAGCACAGTTTCAACCAGACCTCGGCGCCCTGCGCAGACCACCCACAACGACCTATTCGGGAGTCAGCCTTGACCACCAACCAGACGCAACCCAACCGGAACGGATTGGACGTCCTCGCCATCGGGCGCTGCGGAGTGGACATCTACCCATTGCAGACCGGCGTCGGACTCGAACACGTCGAGACGTTCGGCAAGTTCCTCGGCGGAAGCGCCGCCAACGTCACCGTCGCCGCCGCCCGCCTCGGCTGCCGCAGCGCTCTCATCTCGGGGGTCGGCAACGACCCGTTCGGACGCTACGTCCGCACCGCACTCACCGACCTCGGCGTCGACAACCGTTACGTCGGCATCGACGCCGACCACCCGACCCCCGTCACGTTCTGCGAGATCTTCCCGCCGGACGACTTCCCGCTGTACTTCTACCGCAAGCCGGTCGCCCCGGACCTGCAGGTGAGGCCGGCAGACCTCGACCTCGACGCGGTCCGCGACGCGAAGCTGTACTGGTCGACCGTCACCGGACTGTCCGAAGAGCCCAGTCGCAGTGCGCATTTCGCCGCCTGGGAGGCGCGCGGACGTCGCAGCCACACCGTTCTCGATCTCGACTACCGCCCGATGTTCTGGTCCTCCCCCGCCGACGCCACCGCGCAGGTGCAGCGTGCCCTCCAGCACGTGACCGTCGCGGTCGGCAACCGTGAGGAGTGCGAGATCGCAGTCGGCGAGACCAACGCGCACAAGGCCGCCGACGCACTGCTCGACCTCGGCGTCGAACTGGCCATCGTCAAGCAGGGCCCCAAGGGTGTGCTCGGCAAGACCCGCAGCCAGTCCATCACGGTGCCGCCAAACGAGGTCGACGTCGTCAACGGCCTCGGCGCCGGCGACAGCTTCGGCGGGTCGCTGTGCCACGGCCTGCTCGCCGGGTGGCCGCTCGAGAAGATCCTGCGCTACGCCAACGCCGCGGGGGCGATCGTCGCTTCCCGGCTCGAATGCTCCACCGCGATGCCGACGGCCGACGAGGTCCGTGAGCTCGCCGAATCCACCGCTTCGGAGGCTGTCAATGTCTGAAACTCTCGCTCACCGCGCAGTCTGCGCGACCTATGCCGACGTCACCGAGGTACGCGCCAGTGATCCGGCCGCCATCGACCGCGCCTGGGCGACCCGCGTCGCCCGGCCCACGGTGCGCGGGAACGGCCGGCTCATGATCGTCGCCGCCGACCACCCCGCCCGGGGCGCGCTGTCGGTCGGCGACCGCCCGACCGCGATGAACAGTCGCACCGACCTCCTCGACCGCCTCCGCACCGCGCTGCGCAATCCCGGCGTGGACGGCGTGCTCGCCACCGCCGACATCCTCGATGATCTGGTGCTGCTCGGCGCACTCGACGACAAGGTGGTCATCTCGTCGATGAACCGCGGCGGCCTCGCCGGCGCCAGCTTCGAACTCGACGATCGGATGACCGGCTACACCGCAGCGGGCACCGCGAAGGCCGGCATGAACGGCGGAAAGATGCTGTGCCGCATCGATCTCGAAGATCCGGGCACCCTCTCCACCCTCACCGCCTGCGCCGAGGCCGTCGATTCACTGGCCGCGGCCGGACTGATGGCCATGGTGGAGCCGTTCCTGTCGCGGCGTGTCGACGGCAAGGTCAAGAACGATCTCAGCGCGGACGCCGTGATCAAGTCGATCCACATCAGCCAGGGTCTGGGCTCCACGTCCGCCTACACCTGGATGAAGCTTCCTGTGGTCGACGAGATGGAACGCGTCATGGATGCGACGACGCTTCCCACGCTGCTGCTCGGCGGAGACCCGCAGACGGCGCCCGAGGAGACGTTCGCGAGCTGGGGCAGGGCCCTCGCACTGCCGTCGGTCCGCGGCCTGATCGTCGGTCGCACCCTGCTGTACCCGCGGGACGAGGACGTCGCCGCCGCGGTCGACACCGCCGTATCCCTCGTTCACTGACGCACGCCGGAGAGGCCCACGATGAACAGCAAGTACTACGTGCCGGTCGGTTCCGCGGCCACCGGGCCGTTCGACCTCGAGGTCACCCCCGAGTCGGCGGGCTGGACGGAATCGAGCCTTCGGGTGCTCACCCTGGCACCCGGCGGGTCGGCCGAACTCACCACCGGCGACGACGAGATCATCGTCGTACCGCTGGCCGGGTCGGCGTCCGTGTCGAGTGAGGGCACCGAGTTCGCACTCACCGGTCGGCGGTCCGTGTTCGACGGGCCGAGCGACTTCGCCTATGTGGGACGGGACTCCGCCTACACGGTGGCGAGCGCGACCGGTGGCCGCTTCGCACTGTGCGGCGCCCGCGCCCGGCAGAAGTTCCCGTTCCGCTACGTTCCGGCCGCGGACGTGTCCGTCGAACTGCGCGGCGCCGGCAACTGCAGCCGGCAGGTGCACAACTTCGGCACCGCCGACCGGTTCGAGGCCGACTCGATCATCGCGTGCGAGGTCATCACACCCGGCGGCAACTGGTCCTCGTACCCCAGCCACAAGCACGACGAGAACAGCGATGTCGAATCCCAGCTCGAAGAGATCTACTACTTCGAGATCGCCGAAGCAGGCGACACCGCAGTGGATTTCGGCGGTACCGGATTCGGCTACCATCGCGTGTACGGCACTCCCGAGCGGCCCATCGAGGTGCTCGAGGAAGTGCGATCCGGCGACGTGGTCCTCGTTCCGCACGGCTACCACGGACCGTCGATCGCCGCCCCCGGACATCACATGTACTACCTGAACGTGATGGCCGGGCCGGGCGAAGAACGCTCCTGGAACATCTGCGACGACCCGGCACACACCTGGCTGCGCGGCAGCTGGGAACACCAGACCGTCGATCCCCGCCTCCCCCTCCACGCACCGTCCGAAGGAGCATGACCGTGGTGTCCACCGCGCCGATGTCGGCGAGCAAGAACCCCAACGCCGAGGGCACCGTCCACCTCACGGTGGCTCAGGCGACCATCCGATTCCTCGCCAATCAGTACGTCGAGAGGGACGGCGAACGCACCAAGTTCTTCGCCGGCTGCTTCGGCATCTTCGGCCACGGCAACGTCGCCGGACTCGGTCAGGCACTGCTGCAGGCCGAGATCGACGCCGTCGAGGCAGGCACCGATCCGGAACTGCCGTACGTCCTCGGCCGCAACGAGCAGGCGATGGTGCACAGCGCGGTCGCGTACGCCCGCCAGAAGGATCGCCTGCAGACGTGGGCCGTGTCGGCCAGCGTCGGACCCGGCTCGACCAACATGCTGACCGGTGCGGCGCTCGCCACCATCAACCGGCTGCCCGTCCTGCTGCTGCCCGCCGACACGTTCGCCACCCGCGCGAGTGCACCGGTGCTGCAGGAACTCGAACTTCCGTCGAGCGGGGACGTCACCGTCAACGACGCGTTCAAGCCGCTGTCGCGCTACTTCGACCGTGTGTGGCGTCCGGAACAGTTGCCCTCGGCGCTGCTCGGCGCGATGCGCGTGCTCACCGACCCCGTCGAGACGGGTGCGGCCACCGTCGCCATCCCGCAGGACGTGCAGGCGGAGGCGTTCGACTGGCCCGAGTCGATGTTCGCCGAGCGCACATGGCACGTCGCCCGGCCGCTCCCCGAGAAATCGGCGATCGCGCGGGCCGCGGACGTCATCCGGTCGGCGAAGAAGCCGCTGATCGTCGCGGGCGGTGGCCTCATCTACTCCGGCGCCACCGCGGCGCTGGCGTCGTTCGTCGAGTCGACGGGCATTCCGGTCGGACAGAGTCAGGCCGGCAAGGGTTCGCTTCCGTACGACCACCCGCAGTCGGTCGGGGCGATCGGCTCGACGGGCACGACGGCGGCCAACGCGCTCGCCACCGAGGCCGACGTGATCATCGGCATCGGCACCCGCTACAGCGACTTCACCACGGCGTCGCGCACCGCGTTCAACAACCCCGACGTGCGGTTCGTCAACATCAACGTGGCGTCGATCGACTCGGTGAAGCAGGGCGGCGTCAGCGTCGTCGCGGACGCCCGCGAGACGCTCGAGGCTCTCGCCGAGGCACTGGGCGACTACCGTGTTTCCGACGAGTACCGTTCGCGCACGGCAGAACTCGCCGCACACTGGGAGTCCACCGTCGACGCGGTCTACAAGATCGACGACGACTCGCTCGGCCTGAACCAGAACCAGGTCATCGGACTCGCCAACACACTGTCGGACCCGCGCGACGTGGTGGTGTGCGCCGCCGGTTCGATGCCCGGCGACCTGCACAAGCTGTGGCGCACCCGGGACTCGAAGGGTTACCACGTCGAGTACGGCTTCTCCTGCATGGGTTACGAGGTCGCCGGCGGCATCGGCGCCAAGATGGCGTGCCCCGACCGTGACGTGTTCATCATGGTCGGCGACGGCTCCTACCTGATGATGGCCACCGAACTCGTCACCGCCGTGCAGGAGAACGTCAAGGTCATCGTGGTCCTCGTGCAGAATCACGGTTTCGCGTCCATCGGATCGCTGTCGGAGTCGCTCGGCTCCCAGCGTTTCGGCACCGACTACCGCTACCGGGGCGACTCCGGCCGGCTCGACGGCGACATCCTGCCCGTCGATCTGGCGGCCAACGCGGCGAGCCTCGGCGCGGACGTGATCCGTGCGAACACGGCCGCCGAATTCACCGACGCCGTCAAGGTGGCGAAGGCGAGCGACAGGACCACCGTCATCCACGTCGAGACGGACCCGCGGATCGCCGCCCCGGACAGCGAATCCTGGTGGGACGTGCCGGTCAGCTCGACCAGCACCCTCGAGTCCACGCAGAACGCGTACGAGACGTACGCGCAGTGGAAGAAGATCCAGCGTCCGTTCCTCCGCCCGTCCGGCAACTGACCCGCCCCCAGCAGAACTTTCGAAAGGATTTCCCGATGAGCGTAATTCGCGTCGGATCGGCCCCCGACTCCTGGGGCGTGTGGTTCCCGGAAGACCCGCAGCAGACCCCGTACGGCCGGTTCCTCGACGAGGTGTCCGCATCCGGTTACGAGTGGATCGAGCTGGGGCCGTACGGCTACCTGCCCACCGACCCGCAGCAACTCCGTGACGAACTCGCCGCCCACAATCTGAAGCTGTCGGCGGGCACCGTCTTCGAGCACCTGCACCAGGACGATTCCTGGGATGCCGTGTGGACCCAGATCGAGGACGTCGCGAAGCTGACCGCCGCCGTCGGCGGCAAGCACGTGGTCGTGATCCCGGAGATGTGGCGCGACCCGGGCACCGGCGAGGTGCTCGAGGACCGCAACCTCACCGCGGAGCAGTGGAAGAAGAAGACCGGCGGCATGAACGAGCTGGGCAAGAAGATGTTCGAGCAGTACGGCGTGAAGGCGCAGTACCACCCGCACGCCGACAGCCACGTCGACACCGAGGAGAACGTGTACCGCTTCCTCGACGGCACCGACAGTGAATTCGTGAACCTCTGCCTCGACACCGGCCACATCAGCTACTGCGGCGGCGACAACCTCGCGATCATCGAGCGCGCCCCCGAACGGATCGGCTACCTGCACCTCAAGCAGGTCGATCCCGAGGTCCGCGCCAAGGTCGAGGCCGAGGACCTGCCGTTCGGCGAGGCCGTCAAGCTCGGCGCGATGATCGAGCCCCCGCTCGGCATCCCCGACCTGCCGCCGCTGCTCGCCGCGATCGAGAAGCTCGACATCGACGTGTTCGCGATCGTCGAGCAGGATCTCTACCCCTGCGCCGTGGACGTGCCGCTCCCGATCGCCCAGCGCACCCGTAAGTACCTGGGATCCTGCGGGATCCCGTCCGTCAAGTTCGTCTAACCGACCACGTCAGGAGCTAGTCAGCCATGTCCGAGAGCAACGACCTGCGCATCGCCGTCCTGGGTGTCGGAATGATGGGCGCCGACCACGTCGCGCGGATCACCGACCGCATCAAGGGGGCGACCGTCGCCGTCGTCAACGACTACTTCACCGAGAAGGCCGAGGAGATCGCTGCCGGCATTCCCGGTTGCCGCGTGGTCAACGACCCGCTCGACGCGATCGCCGACCCCGGTGTCGACGCGGTCGTCCTGGCCACCCCCGGCCCGACACACGAGAAGCAGCTCCTGGCCTGCCTCGAGCACGGCAAGCCGGTGATGTGCGAGAAACCGCTGACCACCGACGTCGCCACCTCCCTCGAGATCGTCAAGGCGGAAGCCGAACTCGGCAAAAAGCTGATCCAGGTCGGCTTCATGCGGCGCTTCGACCACGAGTACGAGCAACTGAAGTCCCTCATCGACGACGGCGCATTCGGGCGGGTGCTCCTCGCCCACTGCGTGCACCGCAACCCGGTGGTGCCGCCGAGCTTCGACAGCTCGATGATCGTCAAGGACTCGCTGGTCCACGAGGTCGACGTCACCCGCTTCCTGTTCGACGAGGAGATCACGTCGGTCCACGTCCTCAAGCCCGCCGCGAACCCCGGTGCGCCCGAGGGACTTCAGGACCCGCAGATCGCGTTCTTCAGCACCGAGTCCGGCCGTCACGTCGACGTCGAACTGTTCGTGACCACCGGTGTCGCCTACGAGGTGCGCACCGAGATCGTCGCCGAAAAGGGTTCGGCGTTCATCGGCCTCGACGTCGGACTGGTCCGCAAGTACGGCACCGGCGCGGGAACCGGCCGCTCGGGCGCAGGCATGTACGGCGGAGAGATCACCCCGTCGTTCAAGGAACGCTTCGGTCAGGCGTACGACGTCGAGATCCAGCGGTGGGTGAACGCCGTCCGCACGGGTGCGGAGACCGGCAACTACGTCGACGGCCCCGGCGCGTGGGACGGCTACGCCGCCGCCGCGGTGTGCGCGGCCGGCGTGCAGTCACTGGAGACGGGTGAGCGCGTCACCGTCGAGATGGTCGACCGCTCGTCCATTCCGGGGGCCTGATCACGATGAAGATCGCACTCGACCCCACCCCGTTCCACCACGACTACTCGCTTCTCGAATTCCCTTCCGTGGTCGCGGAACTCGGCTTCGAGCACCTGCAGCTCACCCCACACCGCGACATGATCCCGTTCTTCAACCACCCGAAGGCCGACGACGAGTTGGTCCGGCAGTTCCGCAAGGCCTGCAGCGACGCGGGCGTCGGGATCGCCTCCGTGTTGCCGGTCCTGCGGTGGTCGGGCCCGGACGAAGATGCCCGCGAGGCGGCGGTGCGGTACTGGAAGCGTGCCATCCAGATCACCGTCGACCTCGGTGTGAACGTGATGAACACCGAGTTCAGCGGTCGCCCGGAGAAGGCCGAGGAGTCGGAGCGCGCCTTCTACCGGTCGATGGAGGAACTCGTCCCCATCATCGAGCGTGAAGGCATCGACGTTCGCATCGACCCGCACCCCGACGACTTCGTCGAGAACGGTCTGGACGCCATCCGCATGATCCGCGGCATCAACTCCAAGAACTTCGGGCTGGTGTTCGTTGCGTGCCACTCGTACCACATGGGTGCCGGGATGCTCGAGATCATGCGGGCGGCCGGCGACATGCTGCGGCTCGTGCACGTCGCGGACACGATGGATCACCACCGTTCCCACGGCTTGCGGTACATCACCAACCCGCCCGGCAACCCGGTGCGCGTGCATCAGCACCTCAAGATCGGTGACGGCGACCTCGACTGGGACGAGTTTTTCGGCGGTCTCGGCGAACTCGGCTTCTACGACAAGCCCGACACGGTGATGGTGTCCAGCGTTTTCGCCGAGGACGAGAACGCACACGACGTCTCCCGCTACCAACTGAAGACCATGAAGGATTACATCGCGCGCACGCGGTGAAAGGACAACACATGAGCACCAACATCACTCGCGAGATCGCACACTGGTCCGACGGTAAGAGCTTCGCCGGTACCAGCGGGAACACCGCCCCGGTCACCAACCCCGCGACCGGTGCCGTCACCGGTGAGGTCGCCTTGGCCAGTGTCGAGGACGCCCGCGCCGTCATCGACTCGGCCGCGGCGGCGTTCCCCGGGTGGCGCGACACCTCCCTCGCCAAGCGCACCCAGATCATCTTCAAGTTCCGGGAACTGCTCAACGAGCGCAAGGGTGAACTCGCCGAGATCATCACCTCCGAGCACGGCAAGGTCGTCTCCGACGCCCTCGGTGAGGTCTCCCGCGGTCAGGAGGTCGTCGAATTCGCCTGTGGCATCGCGCACCTGCTCAAGGGCGGCATGACGGAGAACGCGTCGACGAACGTGGACGTGCATTCGATCCGTCAGCCCGTCGGCCCCGTCGGCATCATCTCCCCGTTCAACTTCCCCGCCATGGTCCCGATGTGGTTCTTCCCCGTCGCCATCGCCACCGGCAACACGGTGGTGCTCAAGCCGTCCGAGAAGGATCCAACCGCCGCGATCTGGATGGCCGAACTCTGGGCCGAGGCCGGACTCCCCGCCGGGGTGTTCAATGTGCTGCAGGGCGACAAGACCTCCGTCGACGAACTCCTCACCAACCCGGCCGTCAAGGCCATCAGCTTCGTCGGATCCACCCCCATCGCCCAGTACGTGTACGCCACCGGCACCGCCCACGGCAAACGCGTCCAAGCCCTCGGCGGCGCCAAGAACCACGCCATCGTCCTCCCCGACGCCGACCTCGACCTCGCCGCCGACGCCATGGTCAACGCCGGCTTCGGATCCGCCGGTGAACGCTGCATGGCGATCTCCGCCCTCGTCGCAGTTGGCGACATCGCCGACGAACTCGTCGCGAAGATCACCGAACGCACCAACACGCTCAAGATCGGTGACGGCACCAAAGATTCCGACATGGGNCCGCTGGTGACNAAGGTGCACCGCGACAAGGTCGCCTCCTACATCGACGCCGGCGAGAAGGACGGTGCCACGATCGTCGTGGACGGGCGCACCGTGCAACCCGATGGCGGGGCGGACGGGTTCTGGCTCGGACCGACCCTGATCGACCACGTCACCACCGACATGAGTGTGTACACCGACGAAATCTTCGGACCGGTCCTGTCGGTGATCCGCGTCGACTCCTACGACGAGGCCCTCGAACTGGTCAACTCCAGCCAGTTCGGCAACGGCACCGCCATCTTCACCAACGACGGCGGCGCGGCACGCCGGTTCCAGAACGAGGTCGAGGTCGGCATGGTCGGCATCAACGTGCCGATTCCGGTTCCGATGGCCTACTACTCCTTCGGTGGCTGGAAGAACTCCCTGTTCGGCGACACCCACGCCCACGGCGCCGANGGTGTGCACTTCTTCACCCGCGGCAAGGTCGTCACCACCCGCTGGCTCGACCCCAGCCACGGCGGCCTCAACCTCGGATTCCCCCAGAACGCGTAAGGAGCCTCTCCCATGAGCGCACACCTTTCACTCCCCCGTTTCGCCAGCATCGGGGCCGGAGCAGTCGACGAGATCGGCTCGGTCGTCGACCAATTGGGCCTGCAGAGACCGGTTCTCGTCACCGACTCCTACCTCGTCGGCACCGGCGCGGCCGACCGGGTGATGACCCTCCTCAGGTCGGCGGGCAAGGACCCGGCCCTGTTCGACGGCACGGTGCCCGACCCCACCACCGATTCCCTGACGGACGGGCTGAGGATCGTCGCCGAACACCGCGCGGATTCGGTGATCGGATTCGGCGGCGGCAGTCCGATGGACACGGCGAAGGCGCTGGCCGTGCTGTCCGCGAACGGCGGCGAGATGCGCTCGTACAAGGCACCTCACGTGTACACCGGGAAGGCGCTGCCGATCATCGCGATCCCGACCACCGCGGGCAGCGGCTCCGAAGCGACGCAGTTCACCGTCATCAGCGACAGCGCGTCCGACGAGAAGATGCTGTGTCCGGGGCTGTCGTTCCTGCCGATCGCCGCGATCGTGGATTTCGAACTCACGATGTCGATGCCGCCGCGGCTGACCGCCGACACCGGAATCGATGCCCTCACCCACGCCATCGAGGCGTACGTCAGCAAGAAGGCTCAGCCGTTCACCGACGGACTCGCTCTCGCCGCGATCCGCACCATCGGCAAGCACATCCGCACGGCCTACGCGGACGGTGAGAACCGCACCGCGCGAGAAGCGATGATGGTCGCGTCCACCCAGGCCGGCATGGCGTTCTCCAACTCGAGCGTGGCGCTGGTCCACGGGATGAGCAGGCCGATCGGTGCGCATTTCCATGTCGCACACGGACTGTCGAATGCGATGCTGCTTCCCGCGATCACGGCGTTCTCCGTGCAGGGGGCGGAGAGCCGGTACGCCGACTGCGCGCGGGCGTTCGGCGCCGCATCGGAATCGGCGGGCGATTCCGTCGCCGCACAGTTCCTCGTCGAGACACTGAGCACGCTGTGTCACGACCTCAAGGTGCCGACCCCGCTCGAATACGGGATCGATCGCGGTACCTGGGACGGCCTCGTCCCGCTGATGGCGCAGCAGGCGCTGGCGTCCGGGTCACCCGGCAACAACCCGATCGCACCCACCGCCGAGCAGATCGAGACGCTGTACGCGGAGGTCTTCGCCTAGTCAACGGTGTCGTCCGGAGCTAGAACTCGACGGTGCCCCTGAGGTACCGCCGGTACGCCCCGGACAGGTGGACGCGGTCGCCGCGCACGTCGCAGTGAACGGTTCCGCCGCGCGCCGACAGTTGCCGACCGACGAGGCTGCCACGCCCCAGCGTGGCAGCCCAGTACGGCGCGATCTGCGAGTGCGCGGAACCCGTCACCGGGTCTTCCTTCACGCCGGCCGCGGCACCGAACCAGCGCGACACGAAGTCGACCCCGTCCGCGTCCGACGCCGCGGTGACGACGACGCCGCGCACCTTCAGCGGGCTGATCACGGTGAAGTCGGGGGTCATCGACGCGATGTCGTGTTCGGATTCCGCGACGAACACGAGGTCGGTGGCCTTCAGACTTTCCCGCACCGGGATGCCGAGTGCTGCGACGACCCGGGGATCGGCGGCGGTCGGCACCGGCGCCTCGGCCGGAAAATCCATCACCAGCGTGGCGTCCGGTCCCCGATCGACGGTCAGCCAGCCGCTGCGCGTCCAGAACTGGATCCGGTCGGCGTCCGGATGCACGTCCTCGAGGATCTGCGCGGCGGCGGCGAGCGTCGCATGACCGCACAGATCCACCTCGACCGCCGGCGTGAACCACCGCAGGTGATACGCCGGACGCGCCCGGTCGTGAGGCGTCGCGTCCGTGGGAAGGCGCGCGGTGTAGAACGCCGTCTCGGACAGATTGTTCTCTTCGGCGAGTTGCTGGAGAACCGCGTCGTCCAGCCACTCGGTCAGCGGCATGATCGCCGCCGGGTTGCCCTCGAACGGTCCGGCGGCGAACGCGTCGATCTGATGGATGTCCAGCCTCATGCGTCAGGCCCGTGCGAAGCTCATCGTCTCGCCCTCGACGCCGCGCATCCAGAGGTCGTTGCAGGCGGCCGCCAGTTCCGGCAGACCCTCCTCGATCGCGGCGAACACGTTGCCGGGCACCCAGCCGACGTCGCCGTTGAGCAGCAGGTTGTTGCGGCCGTAGAAGATCGCGAGGTCGGTGGCCCCCTGCGCGGCGTGCGCCTCGGAGCCGGGCTCGTACCCGTAGGCGGAGTTGCCGATCTCCCAGGGCTCGAAGTCGAACAGGCAGACGTCGCCGGGAATCGGTGTGACGGTGGGGTTTTCCCGTCGCGGGGCCGCCGTGATGCGCGGGATCAGCGTGTACACCTCGTTGCGCGCGTACTTGGCGTGGTACGCGTCGCCGCTCTGCGGAAGGACGTTCCACACGGCATCGCACGTGAGCGGTGCATCCTCGTCGAGAAGCCGGGCGCGGCAGGTCACGCCGCGCTTGTCCAGGGTGATGGTGATGTAGCGAGCCATGTATGCCTCCTTCGTCGCCTGTGAGTACTTGTTAACCGCCCGCGGTTAACAAGTACTCACAGGTGCTGGTCACACTTCGTCGAGCACCTCGGACCAGATCTTCAGGGCGTCCTCGATCTGGTCTGCCGTGACGATGAGCGGTGGAATCATCCGGACCACGTTCATGTGGGCGCCGCAGGTCAGCAGCAGCAACCCCTTCTTCGCTGCCAGTTGCTGCGCCGCAGCCGCTTTCGCACGGTCCGCGGCGCCGTCGGCGGCGGTGAACTCGCTGCCCACGAGCAGCCCGAGACCGCGGACGTCGCCGATCCCGTCGATGGCGTTCCGGCGGGCACCGTCGAGCAACTGCGCGCCCCGGGCGGCGGCGTTGGCGACGAGGTCTTCCTTCTCGATGACCTCGAGCGTCGCGACCGCGGCCGCGCAGGAGACGGCGTTGCCGCCGTACGTTCCGCCCTGCGACCCCGGCCAGCCCTTGGACATCAGTTCCTCGGACGCCGCGATGCCCGACAGCGGGAAACCGCTGGCCAGCCCCTTGGCGATGGTGATGATGTCGGGGCGGACGTCGAAGTGCTGGTGCCCGAAGAACTTGCCGGTGCGACCGAATCCGGTCTGGATCTCGTCGATGACGAGCAGGATGCCGTAGCGGTCGGCGCGTTCGCGGAGTCCCTGGAAGAACGCGGTGTTGCCGGGCACGTACCCGCCCTCGCCGAGTACCGGTTCGACGATGAACGCGGCCGTCTCGTTCGGCGCGGTGAGCGTCGCGAAGATGTAGTCGAGTTCCTTGAGCGCGAACGCGGTGGCCTCCTCTTCGGACCAGCCGTAGCGGTACGCGTTGGGGAACGGTGCCACGTGCACGCCGCCCATCAGCGGGCTGAAGCCGGCCGAGAACCGGGTGCCGGACGTGGTCATCGTCGCCGTCGCGACGGTGCGCCCGTGGAAACCGCCGTGGAAGACGATCACGTTGGGCCGACCGGTCGCCTGCCGGGACAGTCGCAGCGAGGCCTCCACGGCCTCGCTCCCGGAGTTCGCGAAGAACAGCGAGTCGAGTCCTTCGGGCAGCACCGACCCCAGGCGGTCGACCAGTTCGAGCATCGGCTGGTGCATGACCGTGGTGTATTGGCCGTGGATCAGGGAGCCGACCTGCCTGCGGGCGGCCTCCACGACGTGGGGGTGGCAGTGCCCGGTACTGGTGACGCCGATGCCCGCGGTGAAGTCGAGGTAGCGCCGGCCGTCGGTGCCGTAGAGGTAACAACCTTCACCGTGATCGACCGTCACGGGTGTGGCCTGAGCGAGCAGTGGAGATAGCCGAGTCACGGGTAACCCTCCCACGCGTAGATGCCTTCGGATGTCGGCAAGTGCATTGTCAGATTGTTGACAATCTGTATAACATGGGGACCGTCCCTACGGCAACGGAGAACGGGGAAAAATCATGCTCGAGGACGCAGCAATCAGATCGGTGCAGACCGGCCTGTTCATCGGCGGCAAGTGGCGCGACAGCGCGCGCACCATGCCGGTCCACGACCCGTCGACCGGACAACTCCTGTGCACGGTCGCCGACGCCGACGCCGCGGAGGCCCGCGAGGCGCTCGACGCCGCGGTGGCCGCGCAACCGTCGTGGGCGGCCACGACGCCCCGCGAACGCAGCACCATCCTCATGAACGCGCACCGATTGCTGCTCGAGAACGTCGACCGGCTCGCGCTCGTGATGACCCTCGAGATGGGAAAGCCACTCACCGAGGCACGGGGTGAAATTGCGTATGCCGCAGAGTTCTTCCGCTGGTTCGCCGAGGAGGCCGTCCGCATCGACGGCGGCTACACGACGGCGCCGAGCGGCGGATCACGATTCCTCGTCACCAAACAGCCCGTCGGTCCGAGCCTGCTCATCACCCCATGGAACTTCCCGATGGCGATGGGCACCCGCAAGATCGGGCCCGCGATCGCCGCCGGGTGCACGTCCGTCATCAAACCCGCCGCCCAGACGCCACTGTCGATCCTGGCGCTCGCCGACATCCTCACCGAGGCCGGGCTGCCGGACGGCGTCGTCAACGTCGTCACCACGTCCAGCCCCGACGAGGTCATCACTCCCCTCATCCTCGACGGCCGGGCCCGCAAGCTGTCGTTCACCGGTTCGACCAAGGTCGGGAAGCATCTGCTCGAACTGTGCGCCCGCACCGTCATGCGCACGTCCATGGAACTCGGCGGCAACGCACCGTTCCTCGTGTTCGACGACGCGAATCTCGACGACGCGGTCGACGGCGCCATGGCCGCGAAAATGCGCAACATCGGCCAGGCCTGCACGGCCGCCAACCGCATCCTCGTGCACAGTTCCGTCGCCGAGGAATTCACCCGCAAGCTCACGCAGCGGATGGCTGCCCTGCCCGTCGGCCGGGGCACCGAGGACGGCGTCGTCGTCGGACCGCTGATCGACGAGGCCGCCGTCGCCAAGGTCGGCAGCCTCGTCGCGGACGCGATCGACCGCGGCGCCACCGTACTCACCGGCGGTGAGGCACTCGACCGCCCGGGCAACTTCTACCCGGCGACGGTGCTGACGGGCGTCCCCGACGACGCC
The DNA here is from genome assembly GCF_002165735.1 of Rhodococcus sp. NCIMB 12038. Taxonomy (NCBI): domain Bacteria; kingdom Bacillati; phylum Actinomycetota; class Actinomycetes; order Mycobacteriales; family Nocardiaceae; genus Rhodococcus; species Rhodococcus sp. NCIMB 12038. Next base: position 72,660 of record NZ_NHML01000017.1, on the reverse strand, counting down.
GAGATGTGCCACAACGAGATCTTCGGCCCCGTGGCCGCGATCAGCACGTTCGAGACCGAGGCCGAGGCCGTCGAGCGCGCCAACGACACCCCGTACGGGCTGGTGGCCTACGTGTACACCGAGGGCCTCAAGCGCGGCATCCGCGTGTGCGAGGCACTGGAGTCGGGCATGGTCGGGCTCAACCAGGGTGTGGTGTCGAACCCGGCCGCACCGTTCGGCGGGGTCAAGGAATCGGGGCTCGGACGCGAGGGCGGGACCACCGGCATCGACGAGTTCCTCGAAACCAAATACATCGGCGTCGCGATGTGAAATCGCCTCAGAGCCAAGTGTCTTCCGACGACGTCGTGAGGAACGCCTCGAGGTCGTCGCGCCACGGCGCGGGCACGGTCTTGTCCGGTTCGATGCCGGTGTACTGACCGCGGTAGAACAGCAACGGCCGCTCCTCCCTGATCTCGCTCAGGGAGGAGACCCGGCCGAACACCACCCAGTGGTCCCCACCGTCGTGCACGCTCTCGAGCGAGCAGTCGACGTGGGCGAGCGAACCGGTGAGGATCGGCGAACCCAGCGGCGACGCCGTCCAGTCGATTCCGGCGAACTTGTCCGGTTCGCGGGACCCGAATCGGGCGCACGTCGACTGCTGCTCTTCGGCGAGCACGTTGACGCAGAACACGCCGCTGCGCTCGATCGCCGCCCACGACCGCGACGCCTTGGTCGGGCAGAACAGCACCAGCGGCGGTTCCAGTGACAGCGCGGCGAACGACTGGCAGGCGAACCCCACCGGTTCGCCGTCGTCGACGGTCGTGATGATGGTGACACCGGTGCAGAACTGGCCGAGCACGGTACGGAACCGTCGCGGATCGATCGCCTCGGCCGCGACGGCCCCGTCCTCGGTCACCTCGCTCACGGCTGCATCCCGACGCTGAAGTCGTGACCCCACAGGCTGACGGCCGTGCTCTCCCTCGCAATCCAGCTCTCGTCCTCGACCTGGCGTCCCTCGCAACCGAATTCGACGTCGAACCCGCCGGGCGTCTTCATGTAGAACGACAGCATCAGGTCGTTGACGTGACGACCGAGCGTGGCCGACATCTTGACCTTCTTGCGGAGCGCCCGGTCGAGGCACAACCCGACGTCGTCGGAGTTCTCGACCTCGATCATGAGATGCACGATGCCGCTGGGCGTGGGCATCGGCAGAAACGCGAGGCTGTGGTGACGCGGATTGCAGCCGAAGAACCGCAACCACGCCGGTTTGCCGTCCGCGGGCCGTCCGACCATCTGCGGGGGCAGCCGCATCGAGTCGCGCAGGCGGAAGCCGAGCACGTCGCGGTAGAAGCGCAGCGACGCGTCGTCGTCCGTCGTCGAGAGGACGACGTGCCCGAGACCCTGCTCACCGGTGACGAACTTGTGCCCGTACGGGCTGACCACCCGCCGGTGCTCGAGGGCTGCGCCGTGGAACGCCTCGAGCGTGTTGCCGGACGGGTCCTCGAACGTGATCAACTCGTCGACCCGGCGGTCCTGCAGTTGCTCTGCCGTGCCCTCCTTGAACGCGGCACCGGCCGCCGACAAGTTGTCGCGAACCTCCTGCAGCTCCGCCGCATTGGCTGTTTCCCAGCCCGACACCGACAGCCGGTCGTGTTCTCCGGGGACGATCACGAGACGCGCCGGAAAGTCGTCCATCCGCAGATACAGGGCGTCCGGGTCGGAGCCCTTGCCCTCGACCATGCCGAGCACCTTGAGGCCGTATTCGCGCCACGCGGCCATGTCGGTGGCCTCGATGCGCATGTACGCCAGTGAACGAATACTCATCACTTACCCCCGTCCAGGAGGAAATCGGTTGCCAGGCGGTTGAACTCGTCGAACTTCTCCAGCTGCGCCCAGTGCCCGCAGCCGCCGAAGACGTGCAACTGCGCCCGCGGGATCAACTTCAATGCCACCAGAGCCCCGTCGAGCGGGTTGACCCGGTCTTCGCGACCCCAGATCAGCAGCACCCGCTGCCGCAGCTTGTAGGCGTCGCGCCACAGCATGCCCAGTTCGAAATCGGCCGAGGAGAACGACTTTCCCATCGCCTTTGCCGCGGCGAGCGACTCGGGAGTGCTCGCGGCGGCGAACCGTTCGTCGATCAGTTCGTCGGTGATCAACTTCTGGTCGAACACCATGATCCGCAGGAACGCCTCGAGATTCTCCCGGGTGGGCTGGTAGCCGAACCTGCCGAGGTTCTTCACACCCTCGGTCGGGTCCGGGGCGAACAGGTTGACACTCAGCCCGCCCGGCCCCATGAGCACCAGCCGGCCGGCGCGGTCCGGGTAGTCCAGCGCGAAACGCACCGCGGCACCGCCCCCGAGAGAATTGCCGAGCAGGTGGACGCGTCCGCCGATGTCGAGGGTGTCGAGCAGATCCTTCAGCGCGGACGCACTGTGCACGAAGTACTGCGGGTGCTCGGTCGGCTTGTCCGACAACCCGTATCCCGGCTGATCGACGGCGAGCACGTGGAACTTCTCGGCGAGAACCGGGATGTTCCTGGCGAAGTTCGACCACGACGACGCACCCGGCCCGCCACCGTGCAGCAGCACGATCGTGGTGTCGTTGCCGACGCCGGCCTCGTGGTAGTGCAACCTCAGGTCGGGCCGGACCTGGGCGAACTTCGAGGTGGACTCGAACGTGAGGGCTTCTTCGGTCGTCGTCACGTGTTCTCCTAGACCATCGTGTCGGTGATGGGCAGCCCGAATTCGCCTGCCCCGTACATGACGTAGGCGCGCTCGGGATCGTTGGCGGCGTGGACGCGTCCGGCGTGCGCATCCCGCCAGAACCGCTGCAGCGGCGTGCCGTTGGCCAGCGCGGTGGCCCCCGAACTCTCGAACAGTTTGTCGATGGACGAAATGGCGCGGCCGGTTGCACGCACCTGGTCGCGACGCGCCCGCAGCCGCAGCTCGAACGGGACCTCCCGGCCGTCGACGAGCAGGGCGTATTCGTCGGCGACGTTGCCGGACAACTGGCGCCACGCGGCGTCGATGTCACTCGAGGCCTCGGCGATGCGGACCTTCGCGAACGGGTCGTCCTTCGCCTTCTCGCCTGCGAACGCCGCGCGGACCCGCTTGCCCTGGTGCTCGACGTGGGCGTCGTACGCGCCGTACGCCATTCCGACGATCGGCGCGGAGATGGTGGTGGGATGGATTGTTCCCCAGGGCATCTTGTACACGGGCGCGGTGTTGCGCTCGAGCCCGGGAGCGGTGAGGGTGCTCATCGCCTTGAAACTGAGCACGCGGTGCGTCGGGACGAACACGTCCTCGACCACGACGGTGTTGCTGCCGGTTCCGCGGAGCCCGACCACGTTCCACACGTCGTCGATCCGGTAGTCCTCGCGGGGAATCAGAAAGCTGACGAAGTCGACGGGGCGGCCGTCCTTGATGACGGGCCCGCCGAGCACCGCCCAGGTGGCGTGATCACAGCCGGACGACCAGGCCCACGCGCCGTTGACCGTGTATCCGCCGTCGACGACCTGGCCTGCGCCCATCGGCGCGTACGACGACGAGATGCGGACGTCGGTGTCGTTGCCCCACACGTCCTCCTGCGCCTGCTGGGAGAACAGCGCGAGGTGCCAGTTGTGGACACCGATGATCGACGAGACCCAGCCGGTGGAACCGCACGCGCTCGCGATCTTCCGCACCGCGGAGTAGAACAGCACCGGATCCGCCTGGTAACCACCCCACTGTTCGGGCTGAAGCAACCGGAAGAATCCGGTCTCCTGGAGCGCCTTCATGGAATCGTCGGGGATACGACGGAGATCCTCGGTCTCCTGCGCACGCTCTCGCAGCGTCGGCAGTAGTGCGTCGAGCCGCTGCATCACCTCGTGGCTGTCATGGTCACCCACAGGACGCTCCTGTCTCGTTCGATGGTTCACTTGTCTTCTGAGACTAGAACACGTTCCCTTTTATGTCGAGATACCGGCAAAGGTGCTGTTTGACGGCCCGGGTCTGGAACAAAGCCCCCGAAAATCTGGCGGATCGGGTCGAAGTTCTATAACGTGTTCTACTAACAGCATGAAGGGATGTGAGGGCACAATGGCGCAGATTCGCGAGATCGATGTGGGCACGGTCCAGACGCGCTTCGCGCGTGGTTGGCACTGCCTCGGTTTGACCAAGACGTTCAAGGACGGCAAACCGCATTCGATCGAGGCATTCGGCACCAAACTCGTCGTCTTCGCCGACAGCAAGGGCGAACTGAAGGTTCTGGACGCGTACTGCCGGCACATGGGCGGAGACCTGTCGCAGGGCACCGTGAAGGGCGATTCCGTGGCCTGCCCGTTCCACGACTGGCGCTGGGGCGGCAACGGCAAGTGCACCAGCATTCCCTACGCACGCCGGGTACCCCCGATCGCCCGGACCCGGGCATGGACCACGCTCGAGCAGAACGGTCAGCTGTTCGTCTGGAACGACCCGGAGGGCAATCCCCCGCCGGAGAACGTGACCATCCCCCGCATCGAGGGCGCCTACAGCGACGAGTGGACCGACTGGACCTGGAACTCGATGCTGATCGAGGGCTCCAACTGCCGCGAGATCATCGACAACGTGGTCGACATGGCGCACTTCTTCTACATCCACTACGCGTTCCCGACGTACTTCAAGAACGTCTTCGAAGGCCACGTCGCGACGCAGTACCTCAACACGAAGGGCCGCCCCGACGTCGGGATGGCGACTCAGTACGGCATGGAATCGCTGCTGCGCTCCGAGGCCGCGTACTACGGCCCGTCCTACATGATCAATCCGCTGTGGAACAGCTATGGCGGGTACGAGGTCGAGAGCGTCCTCATCAACTGCCACTATCCGGTGACGAACAATTCGTTCATGCTGCAGTACGGCGTCACCGTCAAGAAGCCGACCGGCATCGACGACGTGACGGCCGACAAACTGGCCGCGAAGTTCACCGAGGGCATCGCCGAGGGCTTCCTGCAGGACGTCGAGATCTGGAAGAACAAGACCAAGATCGACAATCCCCTGCTCTGCGACGAAGACGGTCCGGTCTACCAGCTGCGACGCTGGTACGACCAGTTCTACGTCGACGTCGCCGACGTCACCGACAAGATGACGCAGCGCTTCGAGTTCGAGGTCGACACCACCAAGGCCAACGAGGCCTGGCAGCACGAGGTCGAGGAGAACCTGGCCCGGCAGAAGGCCGAACGTGAGGCCGCCGAGGGGTCCGAGAACACGACCGCGGCGCGGTCCGACAGCAGGGAAGCGCAGGTCTGATCATGAGTGCCTCGACCGAATGGGCCAAAGCTCCCGACTTCGCCGGGCAGCCTGCTCGGCTCGAGGCCATTCATGCACAGACGGTGTCCGACAAGGCCACCTACCTCGACGACGGAATGAACGAAGTCGAGTGCCGTACGTGCGGAACCTGTGTGCTGGTGCGCAAGAACAGCCTCAAGCACACGAGCGTCCAGTGGACGGACGACCCCGCGAAGACGTGCCCGACATTCCGGGACGCCGTCGGCGAGGGAAAGTCCACCGCGCTCCGGGAAGGGTGCCCGCGGCTGTGGGACAGCATCGATCACGCGGTGATGGAGGGGTTCATCGACGTGCGAGATCGAGTCGAATAGTCGCCGGCGCCTACGCGCCCGGGTAGATCGCCCGATGTCACATTCGTGCTGTCAGGACCTGCACGAATGTCACATCGGGCGCTTAGGCTGGAATGTGCCGTCGGACGCGGCGGCGTCAGCCGAACCACCGGAGGCGTGCCATGACAGGCCGAATCGTGCACTTCGAGATCCCCTTCGACGATGGTGACCGCGCACGAGCGTTCTATCGGGACGCATTCGGGTGGGCCATCGCCGAGATCCCCGACATGGAATACAGCATGGTCACCACCGGCCCCGTCGGCGAGAGCGGCATGCCCGACGAACCCGGGTACATCAACGGCGGCATGATGGCTCGCGGCGAGGTGACCTCTCCCCTGGTCACCGTCGACGTCGACAGCATCGATGCGGCCCTGGAGAAGATCGAATCCCTCGGCGGGAAGACCGTCACCGGCAGGACCGCCGTCGGGAACATGGGTTTCGCCGCGTACTTCACCGATTCCGAGGGAAACGTCGTCGGGCTGTGGGAGACCGCCCGCTGACCCGTGAGTACTTGTTAACGTCCCGCGGTTAAGAAGTACTCACGGGCGCTCGCGCTGCAGTTCGAGCGCGATGTCGATGAGCTGATCCTCCTGGCCGCCGACGAGTTTGCGTTTGCCGGCGCGGACGAGGAGTTCGGCGGACGAGACGCCGTACCGTTCGGCCTGTCGTTCGGCGTGCTTGAGGAAGCTGGAGTAGACGCCGGCGTACCCCATCATCAGGGCCTGCCGGTCGAGGAGGCATTCGGCGGGCATCGCCGGGCGCACCACGTCCTCGGCGGCGTCGGCGATGGCGAAGAAGTCGATGCCCGTCTTGACGCCGATCTTGTCGCACACCCCGACGAACGCCTCGACCGGTGCGTTTCCGGCGCCGGCACCGAATCGTCGTGTACTGCCGTCGATCTGCTTGGCGCCTGCCCGGACCGCGGCGATCGAGTTGGCGACACCGAGGCCGAGGTTCTCGTGACCGTGGAAGCCGACCTGCGCGTCGGAGCCGAGTTCCTGCACCAGCGCTTCGACGCGGTCGGATACCTGCTCGAGGACGAGCGCGCCCGCGGAGTCGACGACGTACACGCACTGGCAGCCGGCGTCGGCCATGATGCGGGCCTGCACGGCGAGCTTCTCGGGTGGGATGGAGTGCGCCATCATCAGGAAGCCGACGGTCTCGAGGCCGCGGTCGCGGGCCAGCCCGAAGTGCTGGATGGACACGTCCGCCTCGGTGCAGTGGGTGGCTATGCGGCAGATCGACGCGCCGTTGTCCTGGGCGACGATAATGTCGTCCTTGATGCCGAGTCCCGGCAGCATCAGGAACGCGATCTTCGCGTTCTTCGCCGTGTCGACGGCGATCGAGATGAGTTCCTGCTCGGGCACCTTGGAGAACCCGTAGTTGAACGACGACCCACCGAGTCCGTCGCCGTGGGTCACCTCGATGACGGGAACCCCGGCGTTGTCGAGGGCACCGACGATGGCCCGGACCTCGTCACCGGTGAACTGGTGCCGCTTGTGGTGCGAACCGTCCCGCAGGGAGGTGTCGGTGACGCGGATGTCCCAGCTGCTGCGCATATTTCCCGTCGCTCCGCTCGCCCCTTCGAAATGGACCATTGTGCTCATGCCTCCACACTCAGGAGCTTCTGGGCGATCTCCTCGCCCACCTTGGTTGCCGCGGCGGTCATGATGTCGAGGTTGCCCGCGTACGGCGGCAGGAAGTCGCCTGCACCCTCGACCTCGACGAACGTCGTGACCGTCGCCTGCCCGCCCGACACGACGCTCGGGTCGTCGAACTGGGGTTCGTTCAGGAGCCGGTAGCCGGGGACGTACTGCTGGATGTCCGCGACGACGCGGTGGATGGACTCGGTGATGGCGGCGCGGTCGGCGTCCTCGGGGATCGCGCAGAAGATCGTGTCGCGCATGATCATCGGCGGGTCGGCGGGGTTGAGGATGATGATGGCCTTGCCGCGTTGCGCTCCGCCGATGGTCTCGATGCCGCGGCTGGTGGTCTTGGTGAACTCGTCGATGTTGGCGCGGGTGCCCGGGCCCGCGGAGACGGACGCCACCGACGCGACGATCTCGGCGTAGGGCACGTCGACGACGCGGGAGACGGCGTACACGATCGGGATCGTGGCCTGACCGCCGCACGTGATCATGTTGACGTTGGGGGCGCCGAGGTGTTCGCGCAGGTTGGCGGGCGGGACCACGGCCGGTCCGACGGCGGCGGGGGTGAGGTCGACGGCGCGGATGCCCGCGGCCTCGTACCGCGGTGCTGCCTCTCGGTGCACGTACGCCGACGTGGCCTCGAAGACGAGGTCGGGTTTCTCCGCCTGGTTCAGCAACCAGTCGACGCCCTCCGCGGACGTCTCCAGCCCCATCTTGCGGGCCCGCGCCAGGCCCTCGCTCTCGGGGTCGATCCCGATCATCCAGCGCGGTTCGAGCCACTCGGATCGCTGCAGCTTGTAGAGCAGGTCGGTGCTGATGTTGCCCGAGCCGACGATCGCCACACTTGCCTTGGTCATGAACAGACTCCTACTTGAACTGCAGGGATACGGATCCGAGCCCACTGAACTCGGCGCGGAAGTGATCGCCCGGGTGCGCGTCGATGGCGCGGGTGCAGGAGCCGGGCAGCACGATGTCGCCGGCCTTCAACCGGACGCCGAAGCTCTCGACCTTCTGCGCGAGCCAGGCGACGGCGGTCACCGGGTTGCCGAGCACCGCGTCGCTGCGGCCCTCAGCCTTGACCTCGCCGTTGCTCGTCAGGACGGCGTCGATGGCCTTGATGTCGATGTCCGCCGGTCGCACCCTGTTCTTGCCGAGCACGAAACCGGCGGACGACGCGTTGTCGGCGATCGTGTCCGGCAAGGTGATCTTCCAGTCGGTGATCCGGCTGTCGATCAGTTCGATGGACGGCGCGAACGCCACGGTGGCGTCGAGGACGTCCTGTTCCGTGCAGCCCTCGCCGGGGAGATCGGCGCCCAGCACGAACGCGACCTCCACCTCGACGCGCGGGAAGCAGAACCGGGCGGTGTCGACGGGTTGGTCCTCGAACACTTCCATGTCGGCGAGCAGGTGGCCGTAGTCGGGTTCGTCGACACCCATCATCTGCTGCATGGCGAGCGACGACAGGCCCACCTTGTGCCCGACGACCTTCGCGCCGTCCTGCAGCCGGCGCCGGATGTTGAGGAGCTGGATCTCGTAGGCGTCGACGACGTCGATGTCGGGGTGGTCCGCGGTCAGGGGACCAATGGGAGCGCGGCTGCGTTCCGCGGCGTCGAGCTGATCCGCCAACTCGGTGCGTAGTTGCGTCGAGAGCATGGTTCGATGCCTTCCCTGAAGTTCGTTTGCGTGCGCACGCCGACCGGTTTTCACTGCAACGTGTTTCGTTCTTCTTCGTTGGCGTCAGTAATACTTCCTGGCAGAAAGGATGGACTGACAACACCATCATTCTATAACGTGTTCTACATGAGCAAGCACGAATACGACATCGTGGTCGTCGGTAGCGGTGCCGGTGGTATGACCGCGGCCCTGACCGCGGCCCACAAGGGACTCAGCGTCGTCATCCTCGAAAAGGCAGCGCACTTCGGTGGCTCCACCGCACGCTCCGGCGGTGGCGTCTGGATCCCGAACAACGAGGCCCTGATCGCCGCAGGCGTCGAGGACACCACCGACGCCGCGCGGACCTACCTCCACAGCATCATCGGCGACGTCGTCCCGAAGGACCGGATCGACGCCTACATCGACCGCGGCCCCGAAATGCTGTCGTTCGTGTTGAAGAACAGCCCGCTGAAACTGCAGTGGGTGCCCGAATACTCCGACTACTATCCCGAGGCCCCCGGCGGACGGCTCGGCGGACGGTCCGTCGAGCCAACCCCGTTCGACGGCCGGAAACTCGGCGCCGACCTCGCGAAGCTCGAACCCGACTACGTCAAGGCCCCGTCGAATTTCGTGATCACCCAAGCCGATTACCGCTGGCTGAACCTGCTGATGCGCAACCCGCGCGGTCCGCTGCGGGCCGCCCGGGTCGGGCTCCGGTTCCTCGGCGCCAAACTCACCGGCAAGCGCCTGCTCGTCCGCGGTCAGGCCCTCGTCGCCGGACTGCAGGCCGGGCTGAAGGCCGCAGGCGTCCCGATCCTGCTCGACACCCCGCTCACCGACCTGTACGTGGAGGACGGCGTGGTCCGGGGCGTCAACGCCACGGTCGACGGACAGCCGCAGGTGTTCCGGGCAAGACGCGGCGTGGTGATCGCGTCGGGCGGATTCGAGCACAACGACGAGGCCCGCAAGAAGTACCAGCGGGCGCCGATCGGCACCGAGTGGACCGTCGGCGCGAAGGCCAATACGGGCGACGGCATCTGGGCCGGCGAAAAGCTCGGTGCCGCTCTCGATCTGATGGAGGACGCCTGGTGGGGGCCGTCCATCCCGCTGACCGGCGGACCGTGGTTCGCGCTGTCCGAGCGGAGCCTGCCCGGCTGCATCATGATCAACGAATCCGGCAAGCGCTTCGTCAACGAATCGGCACCGTACGTCGAGGCGACGCATGCGATGTACGGCGGGACACACGGCCAGGGCGACGGGCCCGCCGAGAACGTCCCGTGCTGGCTCGTCCTCGATCAGCGGTACCGCGACCGGTACGCGTTCGCCGGCGTCACCCCGCGGTCGCCGTTCCCGGGTCGCTGGCTGAAGGCCGGTGTCATCGTCAAGGCGGGCACCGTCGCCGAACTGGCCGGGAAGATCGGCGTGCCCGTCGACGCGCTCACCGAAACGGTCTCGCGTTTCAACACTTTCGCCCGCAGCGGCAAGGACGAGGACTTCGGCCGCGGTGAGAGCGGATACGACCACTACTACGGCGATCCCCGCAACAAGCCGAACCCGAGCCTCGGCGCACTCCAGAAGGCGCCGTTCTTCGCCGTCAAGATGGTTCCGGGCGATCTCGGCACCAAGGGCGGACTCCGCACCGACCGCAACGCCCGCGTTCTCCGACAGGACGGCAGCACCATCGAGAACCTCTACGCGGTGGGCAATGCCAGCGGTCCGGTGATGGGCCACACCTACGCAGGCCCCGGCGCGACCATCGGTCCGGCGATGACGTTCGGCTACCTCGCGGTCCTCGATATCCTCGAGAAGTCCGCCCAGTCCGACTCGCCGACGTCACTGACCGGAGACGCCACCAATGCCCATTGATCCGAACATCGCCATCGGGGCCGAACTACCCACCCAGGAGTTCTCCTGGACCAGTTCCGACGTACAGCACTACCACCTCGCTCTCGGCGCCGGGTCGCGCCCGCTCGACGAGAAGGAGTTGCGCTACCTGACCGACGGGACACCGCAGGTGCTTCCGACGTTCGCCACGGTCGCGGCGAATTTCCACGCCACCGAGGCGCCGAGCGTGTCGTTCCCGGGAGTCGAGATCGACCTCGCCAAGGTCGTCCACGGCACCCAGGAAGTGATCGTGCACCGGCCGATTCCCCCGGAGGGCAAGGCCCGCACCACCACCCGCATCGCCGAGGTGTGGGACAAGGGCAAGGCCGCCGTCATCGTGCAGGAATCGGCGACCACCGACCTCGACGGCACTCCCCTCTGGACCGGGCGGTCGTCCATCTTTGCCCGCGGCGAAGGCGGTTTCGGCGGCGAGCGGGGACCGTCCCAGTCCGTCACCTTGCCCGACCGGCCCGCCGACGCCGAGGTCGACACCCCCGTCCTTCCGCAGCAGGCGCTGATGTACCGGATGTGCGGTGATCGCAACCCCCTGCATTCCAACCCGAAGTTCGCTTCCGCCGCAGGGTTTCCCGCCCCCATCCTGCACGGCCTGTGCACCTACGGCATGGTGTGCAAGGCGGCCGTGGACGCGGTCCTCGACTCGGACGCAGCGCAGGTCGCGGGGTTCCGGGTCCGGTTCGCCGGCGTCGTGTTCCCCGGCGAGACCCTGCACACGCGGATCTGGAAGGAACAGGGCAGACTCCTCATCTCGGCGACGGTCCCCGAGCGTGATCACGCCCCGGCCCTGGCCGACGTGGTGCTGACCCTGTCCGGCGGGTGACAGTTACCGAAACTTGACCGAATTCGCCCAGTTCGGGCGGATATTCGCAATTGCCAGGCACGACGCCGCAACCCTTTGTACGCTTTCCGTGACCTCATCGAGACGTGTCAACCGATGGTCGGGGCGGTTCCACGGCTCTTCACGAGCAGTAGCGAACAAAGGGGGGACCTCGTGTCCCAGCGCAGACCTCTCCGTCCCGTGCGCCGTGCCGCCGTTGCCGGTGCTCTCGCGTTCTGTGCGACAGCTCTCGTCGCTCTTCCCGCGAACGCCGCACCGGTGGCGGGCAGTTCCGACAGCGGCAGCACCGGCGGCAGTTCGATGGGTTCTTCCGTCCTCCCGACGCCCATCCCCACTCCGACAGGGCTGGCCGCGCTCGCGGCCGCGACGACCCAGACGGGCAAGCCCTATCTGTGGGGTGGGACGGGTCCCGACGCGTGGGACTGCTCGGGCCTCGTGCAATGGGCATTCCGGCAGGCCGGGGTGAACCTGCCACGCACCACCTGGGAGCAGGCCGAGGTCGGCGCCCCCATTCCGCTGTGGGCGCTGGCTCCCGGCGACATCGTCGTTCTCAACGACGACGCGTCCCACATCGGTATCTACGCGGGCTTCGGCCAGGTCTTCAACGCGTACGGACGCGGCGTGCCGGTGGGTCTGGCGCCGCTGTCGCAGTTCCACATCTACGGCATCCGCCGGTTCTGACGGTCGCCCGTGACGGTATGGCCGGCGAAGTACGGCCACACCGCGACGACGAACAGCACCACCACCGCGACCGGTCCGAGCAGGGCCGCCCACGCGGGCACATCCGGCAGAGCCGCCGCGAGAACCGCCACGGCGCCGGCGGCGACCGCCCCCAGCAAGAGCGTCGGGATTCCCCGGGCGGGGCCGACGTAGGCGACGAGCAGCAATGCCGTCGCCGCGACCCCGGCAGCGGCCGCCGCGGGCGCGGACGCGTCGCCCAGCACGAGCGCGACCAGCGCCCCCTGCACCGCGAGCACCGCAACCCATCTCATCGGTGCGCTCCCGACAGCCTGCGGGCCCGGTCGGCGAGGGCCAGCGCCAGATCCAGTGCGGAATCGTCCTCCCACGCCACCACCGGGACCCCGAGAACACCCATGTTCCGGTACATGTTCCGCCGTTCGAGCCGCCACATCCGGCCGGTCATCGGATCGAGTTCGTGCTCGAACGGCGGACCGCGGAGGACATCGACGGCCACGACCACGTGACCGCGCCGCCGTAACTCCAGCAAAGACAGCGCGAACCCGGTGTCCAGCATGGTGGAGAACGCGATGACCACCGCCCGCGGCGGCAACGCGACCCGCGGAACCAGCGTGCCCTCAACTGCGCCGCCAGCGTCGATCGAGGGGGCGCCTCCGGCGTCCAGGACCGTGTCGAGGATCCGGTAGAACTGCCTGCGCCCGATGTCGGCGCCGAGCCACCGCAGCCGGAGACCGTGGGCGACGACGCCCGCCCGATCGCCGCGCTGCAGGGCCGTCTGTACCACCTGCGTCACCCCGCGGACGGTGCGGTCCAGACTCTCCGACGCCGGTCCGGGCGCCTGCGGGGTGGTGTCGAGGACGGCGACGACGTCGGCGGCGCGGTCCATGATCCGTTCGGTCACGTGCAGCCTGCCGCGCCGGGCGCTGACGGGCCAGTTGACGCTGCGCAGCGGATCTCCCGGGGCGTGCGGCCGGATGTCGCCGCACTCGACACCCGAACCGAATCGTCGGGTGCGGTGCGCGCCGATGCGGTCCGGAAGCGGGGCGTGCGGGAGTGGCGTCGGCATCGGCGGTGCGAGCGGAAAGATCCGCAGTTCCGTGACCGGAACCCGCGCCGTCGCGGTCAGCAGGCCGCCGCCCGCGCGCGCCGTGACGATCAGGGCGGGTGCGTATCGACCCCACCGGTCCGCCGACACCAGGTACTCGCCGACACCGGTCTGCTCGACCCGGTAGTTGTCGGAGGACGCCGGTACCACCGCCAGTTCCGCGGCGCCGCCGCACGTCGTCACGTCCACCGAGAACCGCACCGACTCGGATTGGAAGCACCGCAGCACGTCGCCCGAACTGTCGACCCGCACTCCGGTGGCCGGTCGCGGCAACCACGTCAGCGCACCGAGCGCGCCCAGCATCGGGGCGGCGAACACCATCAGTTCCCACCACCGCCCCACGACACCCGCAGTCAGTGCCACGGCCGCGCACGTCGTCAGGGCGAGGGCGGCCGGCGACGCCCGCCACGTCAGCAGGTGCTCCGTCATTGTTCCCTCGGCGTCATCGTGCCCTCGGCGCGGGGAGGCGGCGCAACAGTTCCGCGAGGACGTCGTCGCTGCGGATGCGGCGCACCCACATCTCGGGCCGCAGGCTGATGCGGTGCGCGACGGCGGGTACGGCCAGCGCCTTGATGTCCTCGGGAATGACGAAGTCCCGGCCGGCGAGGAGGGCCCGTGCCCGCGCCAGTTGGACGAGGTCGAGTTCGGCGCGGGGACTGGCCCCGACCTCGACCTGCGGGTGGTGCCGGGTGGCGTTCGCGAGTGCGACGACGTACCCGAGCACGTCGTGATGAACACTCACCTGCTCGAGCGACTCCCGCATCGCCAGGAGGTCGGCGGCATCGACCACCTGCTCGACGACGACGGCGGCGGATCCCCTGTCGAGCCGTCGGCGCAGCATCTCGTGCTCGTCGGTCTCGGTGAGGTACCCCAGTCTCAGCCGGAGCGTGAACCGGTCCAGCTGCGCCTCGGGCAGCGGGTAGGTGCCCTCGTATTCGATGGGGTTGTCGGTGGCGAGCACGACGAAGGGACGCGGCAGGATCCGGGTGGTGCCGTCGACGCTGACCTGCCCCTCGGCCATGGCCTCGAGCAGCGCGGCCTGGGTCTTGGGCGGGGTGCGGTTGATCTCGTCGGCCAGCAGCAGGTTGGTGAAGATCGGGCCCGGGCGAAACTCGAACCGTCCCGACGGCATGTCGTAGATGGTGGCGCCGAGCAGGTCGGCGGGCAGCAGGTCGGGGGTGAACTGGACGCGTGTGAAGTCGAGCCCGAGAGCGGCGGCGAAAGAGCGGGCCACCAACGTCTTTCCGAGTCCGGGCAGGTCCTCGATGAGCACGTGTCCGCCCGCGAGCACGGCGAGCAGGATCGACGTGAGTTCGTCGTGCTTGCCGACCACCGCCCGTTCGACCTCCGCCAGCACGGCGTGGGCGCGCGCGGTGGTGACCTCGGCGGGCATCGTCACAGCTGCTCCAGTCGTTGCAGGATCCGGTCGAGGACGTCCCGGCCGGGACCGGGCTCCGTCCTGTCGAAGCGCTGGACGCCGTCCGGATCGACCCACCGCCACAGGTCGCCGAAGAACACCTCACCCGCCGCGGCGGTGTCGGCGGGGTCGAGTCCCTGTCGCTGTCCGGTGGACTGCTGGAATTCGCGCGCCAGCAGCGGACGCAGATGGTGGTCCCAGTCGCCGCGCGTACCGTCCGCCCAGCTGATCAACGATTCCGTCCGCGCCATCCAGCGGGCCGTCGCCTCGGCCCGTTCCGCTTCCAGGCCCGACATCTCGTCGTCGACGTCCGCCGGTGCCATCCGTCGCCGAATCTCGAAGAGCACCAGTGCGGTCACCGCTCCCGCGATCAGCACGGCGGCGCCGTACCGGCCCGCGGCCACCAGCGGGACCTCCACGGCCAGTACCGCTGCGACACCGATTACGGCGACGGCGAGCATGCGTCACTCCCCAGGTCGTCGAGCACGCGCCGGAGCAGGTCCGCGGCCTCGTCACGATGATGTTCGTCCATCGGATGCAGGCTGAACCGCGCCTCCGAGAACAGCCGCACCAACGGCGCCGCCGCCTCGAAGCGCAGCGCTCCGAGTTGCACTGCGCGCGCCAGCACTTCGGACGGTGTGTCCGAATCCCGCGGTTCGGCACCCGGCGCCGTCCGCAACGCGTCTTCCATCGCCGCGTAACTGGCGATGATAGCTTCGCGCGGCGGCAGACTGGGCGCCACGACCACGGCGAGACCTTCCTCCGCGGCCCGGGCCAACGACTGCGCGCCCGCCGGAGCGCCGGGGGAACTCGCCGCCGTCCAGGCGCCGACGCGGGACTTCAGGGGACGCCGCGCCACGCCACCGAGGATCAGCACCGTTACCAGGATCGGTCCGACAATCGCTGCCGCGGTCCACAATTCCGCGAGATCCTCGCGGGCCTCGGCGACCGCGTCGGGCGGCGGGACCGTCTCGCCGGGCACCACCTGGTCGGTTCGGTCAGTCCCCTCGTCGGCGGCCTGGGTCGTCGCGCGCTGACGGTCGAGGGGTTCGTCGCCGCGGACGGATCCGAGGAGGAACGCCGCGGCCACCAGAAGCGAGGCGAACACCGCCCACCCGACCACGTGCCGGCGCGAGACCGAAGCCCCGGTGTTCCCGGTCGGCCCGACCGTCGGCGGGTCGGGGGCGACCCGCGGACGTCCGCCGCGCACGGCCGACGCGAGCGCCACGGCCGCGACGACGACGGCGATCGCCGAGAGGACGACCAACGCCCGCGTCGCTCCCGCACCCGGCTCCGCCGTCGTGGCGGGGGTGTCGGGCGCGGGGACCGCCCTGACCACAAGGGTGACCGTCACGACGGCCGCCAGCAGGGCGACCGTGTGGACGACCCTGCTCATCACGCGACGGTCCGGCATCCTCACTCCCGAGTTGCCCCTCCATCGTGACACGCGGAGACGTAGAAAATCTCTCGTTCACGGCGGCGGACGGCGCAGCATGTTCGGGACGCACCCGTCCACGAAGGAGAGTTACTTGACCATGTCCCCGGTAACCGGAGCCGAACTGGCTCGCTCATTGGAACCTCTGGGGGTTGCGGTTCCCTCGGCCGTTCCCACGCACTGGTACAACCTGGCGGCGGATCTTCCGGAACCCGTTCCGCCGCATCTTCATCCGGGCACGCGGGAACCGCTGGGACCGGAGGATCTGGCACCGCTGTTCCCGGCGAGCCTGATCGAGCAGGAGGTCGCGACCGACCGCTACATCGAGATTCCCGAGACGGTTCGGGAGATCTACGGCATGTGGCGTCCGTCGCCGCTGGTGCGGGCGCATCGGCTCGAACGGGTACTCGGCACCCCGGCACGGATCTACTACAAGTACGAGGGTGTGAGCCCGGTCGGCTCGCACAAACCGAATACGGCTGTCGCGCAGGCCTACTACAACGCCCTCGAGGGCACCACCAAGCTCACCACCGAGACCGGGGCGGGCCAGTGGGGCGCGTCGCTGTCGTTCGCCGGTGCGCTGCTCGGTCTCGACGTCGAGGTGTGGCAGGTCCGCGCGTCCTACGACGCGAAGCCCTACCGCCGACTCCAGATGGAGGCGTACGGCGGCATCTGTCATCCGTCGCCGTCCGACCTCACCGAGGCGGGCCGGGCGATTCTCGCCGAGCACCCCGACACGACTGGCTCGCTGGGCATGGCGATCAGCGAGGCCGTCGAGGTGGCCGCCAAGGATCCGCGCGCGCACTACTCGCTGGGCAGCGTCCTCAACCACGTCATGCTCCACCAGACCGTGATCGGCCAGGAGGCGATGGCCCAGCTGGACGAGGCGGGCGAGCCCGTCGCGCACACGGTGTTCGGTTGCGCCGGCGGCGGTTCCAACCTCGCCGGCCTGACCTTCCCGTTCCTCGGCCGCAACCTGCGCGAGGGCACCACCACCCGCCTCGTCGCGTGTGAGCCGGCGGCCTGCCCGTCGCTGACGCAGGGCGAGTACCGCTACGACTTCGGCGACGTCGCGGGTCTGACGCCGCTGCTGAAGATGTACACGCTGGGCAACGACTTCGTCCCGCCGGCGATCCACGCGGGCGGCCTGCGGTACCACGGCATGTCGCCGATGGTCTCGCACGCCGTCGCGCTCGGACTGATGGAGGCGACCGCGATCGAACAGGACGACGCCCTCACCGCGGGCCTGCTGTTCGCCCGCGCCGAGGGCATCATCCCCGCGCCGGAATCCACGCACGGTGTGGCCGCGGCCATCGCGCACGCTCGAACGGTCACCGAACCGGAGGTCGTGGTCATCGGACTGTCCGGCAACGGCCAGCTTGACCTGCCCGCGTACAGCCGGTACGTCTGATCGATCCACCGCCGGGGCAGATCTTCGCGTCTGCCCCGGCGGTCACCGGCTCAGCGTCGACAACCGGCTCACCAGGCGGTCGACGTCGAGGGTGCTCGCGAGTCCGGTGAACATCTCCTCCCACGACGCGTCCGCCACGACGGTCAGCGCGGTGCCGCGGTCGTACAGCACGTCGACGACGTTCGCGAACCGCCGCACGGTGTCCGTGCCGGCCTCCCGCAGTCGGGGCACACCGGTGATCACCCAGCAGCCGAACCGCTCGGCCAGGTCGAGGTAGTCCGCGGGTGCGGTCGGGGTGGCGCACAGCGCCGCGAACTCGAACCAGACCGTCCGGTCGCGTACCGCCGCTGCCGTCACGGTGCGCGTGCCGACAGTCAGGGCGACCCGCTCCGACGGGGCCTCGATTGCGGTCGCGGGGACGAACCGGCCGGCAGCGAATCCGGCGTCCGGTGCGGTCACGGTGCGGTAGTCGACGGGACCGGCCACCCGCACGACGGTCAGATTCTGCTTCAGCACGGTGATCGTCGGCTCGAACAGGTGGTGGAACAGCGGGTTGGGCAGCAGTCCTTCGGGCGGATAGTTCGACGTCACCACCAGCGTGATGCCGCGGGCGAACAGCGCCTTCAACAGGCGCGCCACCAGCATCGCGTCCCCGACGTCGTGGAGGTGGAACTCGTCGAAGCACAGCAACCGGACGTCGCCGAGCGCCGCGTCGATCGCGAGGTCGATGGACCCCAGCACGTGCGCGTCGGCGTGGAGGCTACGGAAGAACGAGTGAAAGTGCACCCGCCGTTTCGGGACGTCGGTAGCCGCGTGGAAGCGATCCATCAGCCAGGTCTTGCCACGCCCGACGGGGCCCCACAGGTACACGCCGCGAACCCCGGGTCTCCCCTGCTCCAGGCCGTCGGCGGTCTCGTCCAGGACGGCCGCCGCCGAGCGCTGCGCGTCGTCCAGCAGAACCTCTACATCCACGGAAGGAGACACTACGAACGGAGAGTCTCGCGCGACAAGCAGATGTGAGCAGGGAGACTGTGCGACGCGACGGCCCGAACGCGGCAGACCAGGCGACGAAAATCCCGCATTTCTGGGAAGATCGTGACGTGAACCCCCAGTACCTCAGCCGTCTCCCCGACAGCGGTTTCGACCGAGTCGACGCACTCCTCGCGCCCGTCGACGACGACCTCGCGGTGGCGTATCCGGGTGATCGGCAGCAAGCGCAGCCCATCCACACCGTCTACGTGAGCGCGGCGGACGCCGGCCCGGACACCCCGAGGGTGTGGGGTGAGCAGGCTGTCGAACTGCTGGACAGGTATGCCGATGCGCTGTCCGAAATCGGCACTACCGGTGCACTTCCCGACGTGCGCGCGACGCTGGGGCGCAGTCCGATCCAGGATCTGCGGATCGACTTCGAGGACGGCTACGGCTGGCGGAGCGACGACGTCGAGGACGCGGCCGCACTGGAGACGGGTCGCACGCTGCGACAGCTGTCGTCCGACCTGTCCGGTCCGCGGTCGCTGGGGATCCGCGCGAAGGGCCTTGCGCCGCACGAGCGCCGCCGCGGCATCCGCACGCTCGAACTCGTCCTCGAAGGCGCGGGTGGAGTTCCCGACGGCTTCGTGTTCACCGTGCCGAAACTGCGTGCAGCCCAGCAGGTCACCGCGGTCGTCGCGTTGTGCGAGGAACTGGAGAGCGCGTACGGGCTCCCCGACGGGTCGTTGCGCTTCGAGTTGCAGATCGAGAGCCCGCAGGCCGTCCTCGGGCCGGACGGCACGGTGACCGTCGCGAAGGCGATCCAGCTCGCCGAGGGTCGCTGCACCGGATTGCACTACGGCACTTACGACTACAGCGCGGCCTGCGGAATCGCCTCCCGGTTCCAGTCGCTCGAGCACCCGGTGGCCGACCACGCCAAGTCCGTGATGCTGGTGGCGGCGGCCCAGACCGGGGTGTGGGTGTGCGACGGGTCCACCCAGGTGGTCCCGCAGGGCAGCGACGAGGAGATCCGAGCGGCCCTGGCCCGGCACTACCGGCTCGTCACCCGGTCGCTCGAACGCGGGTACTACCAGGGATGGGACATGCATCCCGGGCATCTGATCACCCGCTGGCTCGCGACGTTCGACTTCTACCGCGACGCGCTGCCCGCCGCGGCCACCCGCCTGCAGGCCTACCTCGACCGCCAGGGCGGCGGGGTGATGGACGAACCGGCCACCGCGCAGGCCCTCGCGACGGTGCTGCTGCGCGGGCTGGCGTGCGGCGCGTTCGACGAGGACGCGGTCCGCGCGCAGGCCCCTGGATGCACGGTGGAGACGCTCCGCGACCTCCTCACCCGGGCGGTCGTTCCGGAGATCTGACCGCCGCCCCGCCTCCGAGGACCACCCGCACCACCCCCGCCGAGGTCCTACACTTGGCCCACGCCCGATCAGGAGGTACCAGCACCCGTGACCCCGAACGCCTTGACCCCGCCCAGCTTCCGGAGTCTGCCGGACCTGGCCGTACGCACACTCGGCGGCGCCGTCGTGTGGGCCAACGACGAGCTGTTCGCCGAGCGGGAGAACCTCATCCGCCCGACGGCCGCCGTGTACCAGCCGGCGACGTTCGGGCACAAGGGTCAGGTGTACGACGGCTGGGAGACCCGCCGTCGCCGGGTGGCGGGCACGGACGAGGCGATCGTCCGGCTCGGGGTTCCCGGCGTGGTGCGCGGCGTCGTGGTCGACACCGCCTGGTTCAAGGGCAACTACCCGCCGGAGATCTCGGTGCAGGCCGCGTCGGTCGACGGCTACCCGTCCGCCGAGGAACTGGTCGGCGCCGACTGGACCACGATCGTCGAGCGCAGCCCCGTTCAGGGTGACACCGAGAATCCGTTCGCGGTCGACTCCGGCGCACGGTGGACGCACGTGAAGCTCACGATGCACCCGGACGGCGGTGTCGCCCGGCTCCGCGTGCACGGCGAGGGCCGTCCCGACCCCCGTTTCCTCGACGCGGGCCCCGTCGATCTCGCGGCCCTCGAGAACGGCGCCCGAGTCACGTCCTGTTCCAACATGTTCTACGGCTCGCCGCAGAACATGCTGCTCCCCGGTCTCGCCCGGGTGATGGGCGACGGCTGGGAGACGTCCCGCCGCCGCGACGACGGCAACGACTGGGTCGAGATCCGGCTCGCCGCCCAGGGCACGGTGTCGCTGGCCGAAATCGACACCTCCTACTTCCTCGGCAATGCCCCCGGTGAGGCGAGCCTCCTCGGGCGGGACGGCGACGGCGAGTGGACGGAACTGCTCCCGCGGACGCGCCTGCAACCCGACACGAGGCACCGCTTCGTCATCGACAGCGACCGGCCCGTCACGGAGGCCCGGCTCGACATCTTCCCGGACGGCGGCATGGCGCGGTTGCGGTTGTGGGGTTCCCTGACCGCCGCGGGTCGGGCAGGGTTGACGGCATGACACACGGTTTCGACTCCAGCTATCCTCGTGACCTGGTCGGATACGGGCAGCACCCGCCCGATCCGCAGTGGCCGGGCGGGGCGAAGATCGCCGTCCAGTTCGTCCTCAACTACGAGGAGGGCGCCGAGAACAACGTCCTCCACGGCGACGACGCGTCGGAGACGTTCCTGTCCGAGATGGTCGGTGCGCAGCCGTTCCCGAACCGGCACATGAGCATGGAATCGATCTACGAATACGGTTCCCGCGCCGGGCTGTGGCGGGTGCTCCGGGCGTTCGAGCGGCGCGGGCTGCCGCTCACGATCTTCGCGGTGGCCAAGGCCATGCAGCGGAACCCGGAGGCCGTCAGCGCCTTTCGCGAACTCGGTCACGAGATCGCCTGCCACGGCCTGTGGTGGAAGTCGTACCAGCTGTCCGACGAGGACGCCGAACGCCGCGACCTGGCCGAGGCAGTGGACATCCTGCGGGACCTCACCGGCGAGGCGCCGCTGGGCTGGTACACCGGCCGCGACTCCCCGGTCACCCGGAAGTTGGTGGTCGAGCACGGCGGCTTCGAGTACGACTCCGACTCGTACGCCGACGACCTGCCCTACTGGGTGAAGGTCGACGCCCCCGGCAAGGGCCTGGTCGACCACCTGGTGGTGCCGTACACCCTCGACACCAACGACATGCGATTCGCGTCCCCCGGCGGTTTCCCGAGCGGCGAGCAGTTCTTCGCGCACCTGCGGGACGCCTTCGACGTCCTGTACGCGGAGGGCACGGCAGGGGCGCCGAAGATGCTGTCCGTGGGCCTGCACTGCCGGATCGTCGGCAGGCCCGCCCGCACCGCGGCGCTGGAGCGTTTCCTCGACCACGTGCAGTCCCACGACGACGTCTGGGTCGCCCGGCGCATCGAGATCGCCCGCCACTGGCGCGCCGTCCACCCCGCCTGAGGACGGTCCGATGCCCCCGCGAAGACCGTCTCTGCTGGTCACGAACCTGGCCAACCGGGATCCCGGCAGCTCGCAGACCGTGATCCTGGAGGAACTGCGCCGGGTGATCCTCAGCGGCGGCGCCCCGCCGGGCACCCCGATCCCGGTGGACGAAGTGGCCGAGCACTTCGGTGTCAGCCGCATCCCGATCCGGGAGTCGCTGAAGACGCTGATCGGCGAGGGTCTCGTCGATCACCGGGCCAATGCCGGGTACACGGTCGCCCGGCTGACCGTCGACGAACTCGAGGAGCTGTACCTGGTGCGGGGCGTCCTCGAGTCGGCGGCGCACTCGGTGGCCATCACCCTGGCCGACGAGGCCGACGACACGAGGGCCCGGGAGACGTACGCGGCGCTCGACCGCTCGGTTCTCGAGGACGACCTGACCGCGTACCACCGGGAGAGCCGCAACTTCCACCTCGCCCTGGCGTCGCCGTGCCGGATGCAGCGGCTGCTGCACATGTTCGAGGCAGCGTGGAACATCACCGAGCCGGTGCAGCCGATGTCGCAGGTCGACACCCCGGAGCGGCTGCGGCTGCACCTCGGGCACCGCGACATGCTCGCGGCATTCCTCGCCCGGGACGCCGCCGCACTGAAGGCGGCCACCGATCGGCACAACGAACAACTCGACACGGTGATCGCCGCCCTGCCCACGGACACCGGAATCTTCCGGGACACGCCCGGGTAGGCCGTCCGGCAAGATATATTCTCGGCCCGCTCGGGCGCCCGCGAGAATATATCTTCGCCGTCACAGTCAGGAAATATCCGAAAACTACTTTTGCTCCCAGCGCTTCGGTGGTGTGCTTTTCACCGAGGCACCCTCACGTCGAAGCAGTCGTCTCCGGACTGCACCAGGGAGCAAAACGATGACTCAGACAGCGCCCTCCTCCTCCGAAGGGGAAACCGTCCCCGGTGCACACCTGGCCGGCGCCGGGCTGATCAAACCCGGCTATCACCCGCGACTGACCAACGACGACCTCGCGCCGCTGAAGACCCAGTCGTGGTCGTCGTACAACATCTTCGCGTTCTGGATGTCCGACGTGCACAGCGTCGGCGGGTACGTCACCGCGGGCAGCCTGTTCGCGCTCGGGCTGACCAGCTGGCAGGTCCTGGTCGCCCTCGTCGTCGGCATCGCGATCGTCAACGTGTTCGCGAACCTGGTGGCCAAACCCAGCCAGGTCACCGGTGTCCCCTACCCGGTCATGTGCCGCAGCGCGTTCGGCGTCCTGGGTGCGAACGTCCCGGCCGTCATCCGCGGCCTCATCGCGGTGGCCTGGTACGGAATCCAGACGTACCTGGCGTCGCACGCGTTCGTGATCCTCGGCCTGAAGATCTGGCCGGGCCTGGCGCCCTGGGCGGACGTGCACGAGCACGGATTCCTCGGCCTGTCGGCGCTCGGCTGGGCCGGGTTCATGACGATGTGGGTGCTGCAGGCGCTGGTCTTCTGGCGCGGCATGGAAAGCATCCGCAAGTTCATCGACTTCTGCGGCCCCGCCGTCTACATCGTGATGTTGATGCTCGCCATCTACCTGATCAGCGAGGCCGGATGGTCGAACATCAGCCTGAACCTCGGCGAGGTGAACTACACCGGCTGGTCGGCCGTCCCCGTGGTGCTGGGCGCGATCGCCCTTGTCGTGTCGTACTTCTCGGGCCCGATGCTCAACTTCGGCGACTTCTCCCGGTACGGAAAGACGTTCGCCGCCGTCAAGCGCGGCAACTTCCTCGGCCTCCCGGTGAACTTCCTGTTCTTCTCGATCCTCACCGTCGTCACCGCGTCGGCGACGCTGCCCGTGTACGGCCGGCTGATCACCGACCCGGTCGAGACGGTCGCGCAGATGGACAACCTGTTCGCCGTCGTCCTCGGCCTGCTCACCTTCATCGTCGCCACCATCGGTATCAACATCGTCGCCAACTTCGTGTCCCCGGCGTTCGACTTCTCGCACGTCAGCCCGCAGCGCATCAGCTGGCGCACGGGCGGAATGATCGCCGCCGTCGGATCCGTCCTGATCACCCCGTGGAACCTGTACAACAACCCGGAGGTCATCCACTACACGCTCGAGACGCTCGGCGCCTTCATCGGGCCGCTGTTCGGAATCCTCATCGCGGACTACTACCTGGTGCGCAGGCAGCGGATCGTCCTCGACGACATGTTCACCATGTCGCACGACGGAACATACTGGTACAAGAAGGGTTACAACCCGGCCGCGATCATCTCCACCGTCGTCGGCGCGCTCGTCGCGGTGGTTCCCGTGATCCTCAAGGCCCAGCCGTTCGGACTCGACGTGTGGGGCATGGCCGGCGCCGCCCAGTACTCGTGGTTCCTGGGCATGGGCATCGGATTCCTCTGCTATTTCGCACTGTCCACCGGCGCGCGTCGTGCGCACCGCACCGCACCGGTCGAGGCGTAGGTCGAGGAAGGTGCACATCAAGATCGTCAATCCCAACACCACCCCGGCGATGACCGACAAGATCGGCGACTGCGCCCGCTCCGTCGCCGGCCCCGGGACGGTCGTCGACGCGGTGAGCCCGCAGATGGGCCCCGCGTCGATCGAGAGTCACTACGACGAAGCACTCAGTGTCCCCGGGCTTCTCGAGGAGATCGCGCGCGGCGAGGCGGCCGGCGTGGACGGGTACGTGATCGCATGCTTCGGCGACCCGGGCCTCGACGCGGCCCGGGAACTGGCCTCCGGCCCCGTGCTCGGCATCGCCGAGGCGGCCATGCACACCGCGAGCTTCCTCGGCCGCGGGTTCAGCGTCGTCACCACACTGGGACGCACCCGAGGGCGGGCGTGGGAACTCGCCGAACGGTATGGCATGCAACGCTTCTGCCTCGGCGTGCACGCGTGCGAGATCGCGGTCCTCGACCTCGACCGCGACCCGGACGCGGTGAAGGTGATCACCGAGGCCTGCCGCGCCGCCCTCGACCGGGACGGTTCGGACGCGATCGTGCTGGGCTGCGCGGGCATGGCGGACCTGTGCGCGGTCATCTCGGCGGAACTCGGCGTGCCGGTGGTCGACGGCGTGGCGGCGGCGACCCTCATGGTGCAGTCCCTCGTGACGCTCGGTCTGCGGACCGGCACACGCGGCGAGTTCGCGGCTCCCCTGCCCAAGAAGTACACCGGACTGCTCGAGGGTTTCGGTCGCTGACCCGAAGGGCTGCGCCCTGTGCGCCATTGTGGTAGCCAGAGGTACCGAAAAGGCGCACGAGCGAGGAGCCGTCATGACCGAACCGCCCGGCCTGATCGCGTTCAACGCGCTGAGCGACGCGCGGGCCGTCGACCTGCTGGTGCAGTGCTGCGCGTCGACGGTGTGGGCGCAGCGGATGGCCGCCGGGCGGCCGTTCCCGTCCGCCGACGCGCTGCACACCGCTGCCGACACCGTGCTGGCCGACCTGAGCGAGTCCGAGGTCGACGCGGCACTGGCCGGGCATCCGCGGATCGGCGACCGCGTGGACAATCCGTCGTCGGCGCGCGAACAGTCGGCAGTCGCGTCCGCTGACGACGACGTCCGCGCGCGTCTGCGGTCGGGTAACGAGGAGTACGAGCAGAGGTTCGGGCACGTCTACCTGGTCTGCGCGTCCGGTCGGTCGGCGCAGGAACTGCTCGACGTGCTGCACGCGCGTCTCGGCCACGACGCCGCGACGGAGCGCAGGATCCTGCGAACCGAACTGGCCGCCATCAACCGGTTGCGCCTGGAACGCCTTCTCGGCGAGATCGGAGACAGGGCCAACTGATGTCCAAGATCCTGAGCACCCACGTACTCGATGCCACCGACGGCGCACCCGCCGCCGGAGTGCAGGTGCGACTGTTGTCGCCGGACGGCGACGTCCTCGCGAGCGCGACGACCGATTCGGACGGCCGCGTCGCCGAGATCGCGCCGGACGGTCTGACCGCGGCAACCTATTCGCTGGTCTTCGCCACCGGCGACTACTTCGCCGCCCGCGGCCGGGAGACGTTCTACCCGGAGGTGACCGTCACGTTCGTCCTCGACGACCCGCAACGGGGGTATCACGTCCCGTTGCTGTTGTCCCCGTTCGCCTATTCCACCTACCGCGGGAGCTGAAGATGACCGACCTCACCGGTGCCATCGTCCTGGGCGACAACCAGTACGGCAAGGCCGAGAACCGCATCGTGCGGATCTACCGCGACACCCCCCGTCACGAAATCCGGGACGTGAGCGTGTCGACATGCCTGCGCGGCGACTTCTCGGCGGCGCACCTCGCCGGCGACCAGAGTTCGGTGCTACCCACCGACACCCAGAAGCAGACGGCGTATTCCTACGCGAAGGAGAAGGGACTCGACTCCATCGAGGAGTACGGGCTGACGCTGGCACGACACTTCCTGGACGACGTGGCCCCGGTCGCGGGTGCCCGCATCGAGATCGAGGAATATGCGTGGCAGCGCGCGGTGGTCGACGGGGCGGAACACGACCACACCTGGGTGCGCAAGGGCGAGGAGGTGCGCACCGCGGCGATCACCGTCGACGCCGACGGCACGTGGGTGGTCGGCGGGCTCAAGGATCTCGTGATCCTCAAGTCCACGGGCAGCGAATTCTTCGGATTCCTGAAGGACGAGTACACGATCCTCGAGGAAACCCACGACCGGGTGATGGCGACGTCGCTCGTCGTGCAGTGGCGGTTCGTCACCACCGACGTGGACTGGAACAGCGTCTACGCCGGCATCAAGGAGCAGATCGTCGCGACGTTCGCGACCGTCCATTCGCTCGCCCTGCAGCAGACGCTGTACGAGATCGGCAAGGCGATCCTGGAGCGTTACCCCGTGCTCGCGGAAGTGCGACTGTCCGCGCCGAACAAGCACCACTTCGCCCACGACCTCGCCCGTTTCGGTGTGGAGAACGACAACGAGGTCTTCCACGCCGCCGACCGCCCGTACGGCCTGATCCAGGCGACGGTGCAGCGTTCCGACGCCCCGGACCCCGGGCCCGCGTGGTCCGCGTACGCGGGGTGGCTCAACTGATGTCCGACGCCTCGGGCACGGTCGTCGTCTCCGGCGCCCACGTCGCCACCGTCGACGCGTCGGGCAACGAGCACCGGGACGGCTACGTCGTCGTGCGGGGCAACCGCATCGTCGACGTCGGTGCCGGTCCCGCGCCGGTGGTCGAGGGGGCACGGGTCGTCGACGGACGCGGCTGCTTGCTGACACCCGGGCTGGTGAACACCCACCACCACCTGTACCAGTGGATCACCCGCGGGCTCGCCGCCGACGACAACCTGTTCGGCTGGCTGACCACCCTCTACCCGATCTGGGCGGGCATCGACGCCGACGCCGTCCGGACCGCGGCCACCGGCGGTCTCGCCTGGCTGGCGAAACACGGGTGCACGACCACCACCGACCACCATTACGTCGTGCCCCGCGACGGTGGCGACGTGTTCGGCGCCGAGATCGAGGCCGCCCGGACCGTCGGGTTGCGGTTCCACCCCAGCCGGGGGTCGATGGACCTGGGCCACAGCCAGGGCGGGTTGCCACCCGACTCGGTGGTGGAGCGTCTCGACGACGTCCTGATCGGCACCCAGGACGTCATCGACCGCTGGCACGACCCATCGCCCGACTCGATGCTGCGGGTCGCGGTGGCGCCCTGCTCCCCGTTCTCCGTCACCGCCAACCTGCTGACCGAGGCCGCGGCCCTCGCCCGGTCTGCCGGGGTGCGACTGCACACCCACCTCGCGGAAACCATTGACGAGCAGGACTTCTGCCTCGACCGGTTCGGCTGCACCCCGGTGCAGTACATGGAGCGACTCGGCTGGGTGGGTCCCGACGTCTGGTACGCCCACGCCGTCCATCTCGACGACGTCGCGATCACCACCCTGGCCGGCACCCGTACCGGCGTCGCCCACTGCCCCACGTCCAATGCACGCCTCGGCGCCGGGATCGCCCGGGCCAGGGACCTCCACGCGGCCGGGGTCCCACTGGGACTCGGTGTCGACGGCGCCGCCAGCAACGAGGCGTGCAACATGCTCGAGGAGGCCCGCCACGCCGTGCTGTTCGCCCGGGCCCGCGGCGGCCCGCGCGAGATGACGGTGCGCACCGCACTCGAACTCGGCACGATCGGCGGGGCCCGGGTGCTCGGCCGGGACGACGAACTCGGCTCCCTCGAACCCGGCAAACTCGCCGACCTCGCGCTGTGGCGGGTCGACACCCTCGCGCATTCCGGCATCACCGACCCGGTGGCGGCTTTGGTCCTCGGGGCCACGGCGCCGCTGGAGTTGCTTCTGGTGAACGGGCGCGCCGTCGTCGAGCGTGGGAGAGTGATCACCGTGAACGAGGACGACGTCGCCGCGGAGGTCGAGCAGGCCCACCGGGCCCTGGTGCGCAAGGCGGGGTGAAACTATGGATCTGTCGTTCGTGACGGAGATCTCGGCGCCGCGCAGCCGGGACGACCTGCCCGCCCTGGAACCCGGAACGGCGTACCTGGCGGGCGGCACCTGGCTGTATTCGGAGCCGCAACCGACGGTCACCCGGCTGATCGACCTGGCCACCCTCGACTGGCCCGCGATCACCGTCCACGACGACGGACTCGAACTCGCCGCGACGTGCAGCATCGAGAATCTCTGCAATGCACCGCTTCCCGCCGAGTGGACGGCGAAGACCCTGTTCCGGCCGTGCGCCGAGTCGCTGGTCGCGTCGTGGAAGATCTGGCACACCGCGACCGTCGGCGGCAACCTCGCGCTGGCGCTGCCTGCCGGCGCGATGATCACGCTGTGCTGCGCACTGGACGCCGAACTCCTGATCTGGACCCCCGACGGCGGTGAACGCCGGGTTCCGGTGGACCGGTTCGTCACCGGGGCGGGCCGCACGGCGCTGGGTGCCGGTGAACTGATCCGTAGCATCCATATTTCCGCCGCGGCGTTGCGGGGCCGCACGTCGCTGCGGAAGATCGCGTATTCGCCGCTCGGACGGTCCGGCGCGCTGCTCGCCGGACGTGTCGGCGCCGACGGGTGCACGCTGACCGTCACCGCGGCGACCGTCCGCCCGTTCGTCCTGCGCTTCCCCGCCGTGCCCGGTACCGATGTGTTGAGCGACGCTCTGGCCGAACGGATCTCCCCCGACGACTACCTGACGGACGCCCACGGCGCCGCGGACTGGCGTCGTCACGTCACGGGCGTCCTCGCCGAGGAGATCCGGAGGGAGCTGGAATGAAGTTGACGGTCGACGGTCAGTCGGTGGACGCCGACGCACGGCCCGGTCAGTGCCTGCGCACGTTCCTGCGGGAGCAGCAGCGGTACGCGGTCAAGAAGGGCTGCGACGCCGGGGATTGCGGCGCCTGTTCCGTGCTGCTCGACGGCGCCCCGGTGCACTCGTGTGTGGTGCCGGCGCATCGCGCGGAGAACCGCGAGGTGACCACCGCCGCCGGTCTGGGCAGTCCCGGTGAACTCCATCCCGTGCAGCAGCAGTTCGTCGACGCGGCGGGATTCCAGTGCGGGTTCTGCACACCCGGAATGGTGGTGACCGCGTCCGCGCTCGACTCCGGGCAACGCGCCGACCTGCCGCGCGCACTGAAGGGAAATCTGTGCCGCTGCACCGGTTATCGCTCCATCCGTGACGCCGTCGGCGGCGTGTGCACCACCGAATCGGACAGTGCCGGTGCGTCGTTCGGACGGTCGATTCCCGCGCCCGCGGCCACCCGGGTGGTGTGCGGCGCCGAACCGTACACGCTCGATCTGGCCGTCGACGGTTTGACCCACATCCAGATCCTCGGCAGCCCGCATCCGCACGCCCGCATCACCCGCCTCGACACGTCCGCGGCCGAGCGACTGCCCGGCGTCCACGCGGTGCTCACCCACCGCGACAGTCCCGACGTGGCCTTCTCCACCGCACGTCACGAGTTCCGCACGGACGACCCCGACGACACCTACGTGTTCGACACGATCCTCCGGTTCCGCGGGCAGCGCGTCGCCGCGGTGGTCGCGGACTCCGTCGACATCGCCCGGCGCGCACTGCAGTTGATCGAGGTGGAGTACGAAGTCCTCGAACCGGTCTTCGACCCCGACCTGGCGCGCCGACCCGGTGCACCCCTGCTGCACGGTGACAAGGGTGCCGAGTCCCGGATCGCGGACCCGGCCCGGAATCTGGTGGCCGAGGTGCACGGCGAGACCGGCGACCTCGCCGCCGGGCTCGCGGCCGCGCGGGACACAGGTGCGGTGGTGGAGGGCACGTGGCAGACCCAGCGCGTGCAGCACACGCATCTCGAAACCCACTCGGCCATCGGCTGGCTCGACGCCGACGGTCGGCTCACCCTCCGCAGCAGCACCCAGGTGCCGTTCCTCGTCCGCGACGAACTCGCCCATCTGTTCTCGCTCGACCGCGCACAGGTCCGGGTGTTCACGGCCCGCGTCGGGGGCGGCTTCGGCGCGAAGCAGGAGATGCTGGTGGAGGACCTCGTCGCCCTCGCCGTGTTGCGCACCGGCCGACCGGTGCAGTACGAGTTCACGCGGTCCGACCAGTTCACGATCGCCCCGTGCAGGCACCCCATGCGGGTGTCGGTGAAGGCCGGCGCCGACGGCGACGGCACGCTGACGGCACTCGCCGTCGACGTGCTGTCGGATGCCGGTGCGTACGGCAATCATTCGGTGGGCGTGATGTTCCACGGCTGCAGCGAATCCGTTGCGCTGTACCGGTCGCCGAACAAGCGGGTGGACGCCCAGGCCGTGTACACCAACAACCTGCCGTCCGGGGCATTCCGTGGCTACGGGCTGGGGCAGATCATCTTCGCGGTGGAGTCCGCGCTCGACCAACTGGCCGCGGAGCTGGGAATCGATCCATTCGAGTTGCGTCGTCGCAATGTGGTCGTCCCGGGTGACGACTTCGTCGATTTCGAAGTGGAACACGGCGACCTCACGTACGGCAGTTACGGACTGGACCAGTGCCTCGACCTGGCGGAGTCCGCACTGCGCCGCGGCAACGACGTGGCCCCGCCGGACGGTCCGCAGTGGCGGGTCGGCGAGGGCATGGCGGCGTCCATGATCGCGACGATTCCGCCGCGGGGGCACTTCGCGGACGTGTCGTGCACCCTCGTCGAGGGCAGCCGGTACGAACTGCGGGTGGGCACAGCCGAGTTCGGGAACGGCACCACCACCGTGCACGCGCAACTCGCCGCGTCCGCGCTGGGCACCACCGCCGACCGGATCACCGTGATCCAATCCGACACCGACGTCGCCGGGCACGACACCGGAGCATTCGGTTCGGCAGGCACAGTCGTCGCGGGGAAGGCGGTGCATCTCGCCGGAACCCGGCTGCGGGAGCAGCTGTTCGAGGTCGCCCGCCGCGTCGCGGGCGCCGCCGGGGACAGCGACTGCGCCCTGACACCCGACGCGGTCGTGGTCGCCGGGCGGACCGTCGAACTCGACAAGCTGGTGCCTGAGGGACCGCTGCGGGCCGAGGGCCACCACGACGGCACCCCGCGGTCGGTGGTGTTCAACGTGCACGCCTTCCGGGTGGCGGTCGACACCGTCACCGGGGAGGTCCGGATCCTGCAGTCCATCCAGGCGGCGGATGCAGGCACGGTCCTCAACCCGCAGCAGTGCCGCGGGCAGGTCGAGGGCGGCGTGGCGCAGGCCATCGGCAGCGCGCTGTACGAGGAGATCCTGCTCGACGGCGCCGGGACCGTCCTCAACCCGCAACTGCGGAACTATCACATCCCGCAACTCGTGGACGTGCCGGACACCGAGGTCTACTTCGCGGACACCTACGACGAACTGGGCCCGCACGGCGCCAAATCGATGAGCGAGTCCCCGTACAACCCGGTCGCTCCGGCACTGGCCAACGCGATCGCGGACGCCACCGGCGCCCGGCTGCGGCGGCTCCCGATGACCCCCGCCGCCGTCTGGCGTGCGCTGACGCGCCCGTGAGTACTTATTAACGTCGGGCGGTTAATAAGTACTCACGGGCGCGACGCGCAATGGGACGCTGCCCCTTGACCAGCTTGGTCTCGGCGACGTCCGACGGGAACCAGCGGGCGTCGTCGACCTCGGGGAACTGCTGAATCTTCCCCGACCGCGGCGGCCATTCCAGGTCGAACGTGTTGCTCTCGACGAAGGCGACCTCGTCTTCGCTCACTTCTGCCGCGTAGACGGTGATCACCTTGCGGGAGGGCTGCCGGAATTCGCCGAGCAACTCGTACTCGACCGCGGGCGGCGGTGCGCCGATCTCTTCCTCGTACTCGCGCAGCGCGGCCACGTAGGGATCCTCGCCGTCGACGAATTCGCCCTTGGGGATCGACCACGCGGCCTCGTCCTTGCGCGCCCAGAACGGGCCACCCATGTGCACGATCCACAACTGGAGCACCCCCGCATCGTCGGTGCGATACAGGAGTACTCCAGCGCTGGTGACGGTCATGGGACCACGTTAGGCCGCGGCGTCCTCTCGCTGGTCGCTCAACTCGATCGTTTCGATCTCCTGGGCGTAGTGGAAGTGCGGGCGACGGTGTCCGAGGAACGAACCGCACCACGACATCACCGCGACGTACCGGTTGCGGAATCCGACCAGGTAGACGAGGTGCACGGCAAGCCACAGGAACCAGGCGAGCACACCGGTCAGCTCAATCTTGCCGACGCGGGTGATCGCGCGGAACCGGTTGATGATCGCCATGCTGCCCTTGTCGCGGTACGTGAACGGCGTGCCGAGGGCGCGTTTCCCGGTGATGATGGCCGCGACGTGGCGTCCACCCTGCATCGCGAACGGCGACTGGGCGGGCAGGTTGTTCAGCGACGCCATGTCGCCGATCGCGTAGACGTCGTCGTAGCGACCCACCGTGAGGTCCTCGTCGACGAGCAGACGGCCACCGCGCCCGGTCTCGCAGCCGGTCCGGTCGGCGAGCACTGCCGCGAAGTCGTTGGCCTGGATGCCTGCCGACCAGATGATCGTGTCCGCCGTGAGGCGCTTCTCGAATCCGGTGCTCGGCGACGACAGGGTGGCGCCGTGTTCGTCGATATCGGTCACCATCGTGCCGAGCACCAACTCGACACCGGCCTTTTCGAGCGAATCCTGGGTGTACTTGCTGAGCTTGCCACCGAACACCGGCAGCGCCTCCCCCGCACCTTCGACGAGGGTGACGGTGACGTCTTCGGACGTGACGTCGCGGAGCGACTTCTCGAAGTAGCGGCCCGCCAGTTCCTTGATCTGACCTGCCAGTTCGACGCCGGTCGGGCCGGCACCGATCACGATGAAGTGCAGCAGGTCGCGGCGACGCTCCGGGTCGGAGGTGGTGTGCGCCTCCTCGAAGCAGCGGACGATCTGTCTGCGCAGCCGGTCGGCGTCGGCGACGGTCTTCAGCGCGTACGTGACCTCGGCGAACTCGTCATGGCCGAAGTAGGCCTGCCGGGCGCCCGTGGCGGCGATGAGGCTGTCGTAGCCGATCGTGTGGCTCACGCCACCGGCCTCGTAGACGACCTCTTTCTTGTCCGGGTCGACGTCGACGACGCGGCCCAGGCGGACGTCGCCGCTGGGGTACTTGGCCAGGATCGCGCGGATGGACGGGGCGATCTCGCCGGGCGAGATGACACCCGTCGCTACCTGGTACAGAAGGGGTTGGAACAGATGCTCGGTGGTCTCGGAAATCAGCACGAACGGCGTGCCGGCCTTGCCGAGCTTCTTCGCCGCCGCGAGTGCGCCGAATCCCGATCCCACGATGACGACCTGTGTGCGATCCACCGAAAACCTCCTACTGCTTCAATGCGTCTACTTAGCTCCGCGTATGAGCTCCACATTAGGGATCGACCGGTGTCAATTGCTAATAAGCTGGGGAAATCGAAATAGTGTTATCTCGATCGCTCATAAGTCTTCCCCGAAGGACGTAACCTCAGGTCATGGAGTTCCGACAGCTTCGCTACTTCCTCGCGGTCGGCGAGGAGGGCAGCTTCTCGCGCGCCGCACAACGCTGCTTCATCTCCCAGTCGGCGATCAGTCATCAGATCGCCAAACTCGAAACCGAGTTGGGCACCACCCTGCTGGAGCGCTCGACGCGCGCCACCCGGCTCACCGCGGCGGGCGAACGACTGATGCCCATCGCCGCCGAGATGATGGGGCTCGAGGCGCGCGCGCTGTCGGTGGGACTGGATCCGCGCAACCGTCTCCGGATCAGCGCGAGCATGAGCTTCGCGACCCAGAGCCTGGAGGCGATATCGCTTGTCCGCGAAGACTTCCCACAGCTCGACATCGAATTCGTCATCAAGGATTTCACCGACCGGATGACCGCGGTCGCATCGGGCGACGCCGACCTCGCACTCATCCGCGGCGGCGTCGACCGGCCGGGCCTCGAAACCGTCGAATTCGGGCTCGAAGACCTGGTGATCGTGACGTCGAGCAAACACCCACTCGCCGGGGTCTCGACCGTCGACCTCAGCGAACTGGCACCCTACCCACTCCTGCTGCCACCGCGGAGCAGTCAGATCCTGATCCACAACGTGGTCGAGGACGCATTCCGGCAGGTCGGGCAGCGGGTCATGCTCGGACCGTCGATCCCGAGCGACCACACGGCCACCCTCGACGTCCTCACCACCCCGCGGTCGTGGACGGTGCTGTACGCCGATACCGCCGACGCGACACCCAGGCGGGGACTGAGCTTCCTGCGCGAGGCGCACGATCGACTGCGCATCCCGGTGTGCGGGGTCGTCCGCAGCGGAACCGCGACGCGGCCCGAACTGACGCACCTGTTCCGCGCGCTCGCGCAGTCGATCGCCGGGACCGGCAGAACTGCCGAAACCTAGACGTCGATCAGACCGTGTCTGTCGACCCACGCCAGCACGCGGTCGAGCATCGTGTCGGGAACCTCGAGCTGCGGAGTGTGCCCCACGTCCGCGAGAATCACGCTGTCCCACCGCGGATTTGCCGTCGCCACCTTACGGGCCGCCGCGACCGGGACCAGTCGGTCGCGGTCGCCGTGGAGCAGCAGCACGGGCTGCGCGATCGACTGCATGACATCGAGATACCGCCGCGGACGCGCCAGCACGCGCATCAGCGAGCGGCTGGCCTGAAGGAACGCCGCGTCCTCGGACGGCAGCCCGCGGCGGTAACCCGCGAGCGCCGCTGCGGCGTCGAGGGAATCCTCCGACGCCCGGCTCGGATCGGCGAAGCACAGGTCGATCATGCGCTCGACCAGCTGCCGGTCCGTCATCTTCCGGCTCGAGTACTGCAGGAACCGCTCCCCCACGAACGGGGTGAAGTACATCGCGAACTGCGCGGCGATCCGAGGGTCCGGGATCCGTTGCGCGACAGGCAGTGCGGGGTCGACCAGGATCAGGGCCGAGACGGTCTCCGGGTGCGCCGCCGCCTCGAACAGCGAGATCATGCCGCCCATCGAGTTGCCCATCAGGATCACGGGACGACCGACGACCTCGCGCAGGAAGCGGTGCAGCACCTTCGCGTTGGCGCCGACCCCCGTCCGGCGTCGCCCAGACGGGCTGAGCCCGAACCCTGGGAGATCGACGGTGAGCACGCGAGTGCGCTCGGCGAGGACCGGTGCGATCCGGACCCAGTTCAGGTGCGAGCCGCCGAGTCCGTGGACCATGACCACCGGGGGGAACTCGGTGTCCTCGCCGTACTCGACCCAATGCACGGGACCGTCGAGGTCGACGACGCTGCCCGCGCCACCCCATCGCTGCGCGAACTCCTGCTGGGCAGGTTCGCCGACTCTGTTCGGATCCACCATGCGTCCGTCCGTTCCGACTGTTGGGCGTGCCGTCTTTTAAGCCTGCCGAGGCCACCGGCCAGTCTACGGCGCGCCGGGACGCCGAGGCGGTGCCGGCCGGGTCTGGCGTAGTCCCCACTTTCGATCCGAGCGGGCGGCGGCGGGCCCGCCGCAACTGAATTGTTCTCCTACCGCGGGTCTCCGTGCTGTTCAACGACCCAGGCCGCGATCTGTGTGCGTGAGGTGAATCCCAGTTTGGTCAGGATGTGTTCGACGTGTCCTTGAGCGGTGCGCTGCGATATCACCAGCTGGTCGGCGATCGCCTTATTGGTAAGTCCGCGAGCGACCAGATCGGCGACTTGTCGTTCACGCTTGGTCAGGACCGTCATGGTGTCGGCCCCCTCCGCCGCGGTCGGCGCTGTCCCCAGTGCATAGGCGACGGCGGCGTCGATATCCATGAGCTCGCCTTCGTGGGAGGCTCCTGCGAACGAACGCTCGCCGAGGGCCAGGCGGGCGACGTGCGTGCACTCTTCTCGATACCCCGCCAGCTCTGAAGCCAGGTCGGTGGATGTACCGACTCGACGGCGTAGTGCCGCGGCGGCTGCCATCAGAACGGTCGCCCGGCGTGGTTGGTTCTGGGCTTCTATCCAGGCGAGGATTTCGAGGCACCATGCCGCCCCGAGCGGATCGTCGACCTGCCGGACCAATCGGAGACCATCACCGAGCAGGGTTACAGCTCTGTCGCTTTCACCTTCCCGCCAGACGGCGAGCGCAAGGGTCCAGGACGCTCGTCCCCTCAGGACGGACTCACCGTGTTGCTCACTGATTCGAATTGCTTGTTCGAGGCAGCCGCGGGCTTCCTCGAAGTGTCCCAGCAATTCGTGGGCCATGCCCAGCACCTGCATCGTCGTCAGGTAGGCGAACTGGTTACCACCGTCACGCAACACAGTGAGGGCCTGCGTAAAGGCCGGGACTGCGGCTCGCGGATCGCCGCTGAGAAGTGCACGGGCCCCGTCGGCGTGCTGGACGAGGGCGTGGTCCAGTTGGGTTCCGTGGTCGGCGGCGAGGGCGCGCCCCTCGTTCGCGAATGTGGCGGCTTGAAGAAAGTCACCCTGTATGACGGCCAGAAAACTGGCCGCATGTAGGGCTTTGACACGAATCGACGCGGGCTGATTCCGCTGGCGGGCCAGCACTCTGTCGAGCCAACGCCGTCCCTCGTCGAGTCGACCATGCGTGAGCCAGAACGGAAAGAGTGCAGCCGCAATCTCCAGACCCGCCTTCGCCGCGGACTCGTCCGGTTCGGACAGGCAGAATTCGAGCGCCTCGCGCAGATTTCGTTCTTCGCGATCGAGGCGGTCGATCCACGAAAGCTGTTGGGGGCTGACCCAGCCGGCTTCGGCGTCGAGCGCCAATTTGCGGCACCAAGCTCGATGGCGGAGGGCCAGTTTCGTGGACTCACCGCTGTGCAGAACTTTCTCCCACCCGTACTCGCGGAGAGTTTCGAGCAGGTGGAATCGGACCACGCCGCTCTGCTCTACGCGGATGAGGATCGACTTGTCCACCAGTGAGGCCACCGCATCGAGCACCGCGTCCGCGCCCAGGGTGCTCGCACACACGTCCTCGACGGCGTCCAGCGCGAAACTACCTGCGAATACGGATACCTCGGCCCACAATTGCTGCTCGACGGCGGTACACAGGTCGTAGCTTCCAGCGATACACGAGCGCAGGGTCTGCTGTCGAGTAGGTGCGGAACGGCTTCCGCGGGTGAGTAATTGGTAGCGGTTGGTCAGACGTTGCAGGATTTGCTCCGGCGACATCGCACGTAGCCGCGCCGCCGCGAGTTCAATGGCTAGCGGAAGGCCGTCGAGTCGTGCGCAGATTCGCGCGACGGTCGCCTTGTTTGCCTCGGTGAGTACGAAGCCCGGTACGGCAACCGAGGCCCGTTCGACGAACAACGTGACCGCGTCGTATCGGGGCAATCCACGCAGTGACGGCTCACGGTCCGGTTCCGGGACCGCCAGCGGGCACACCCGGTAGACCACTTCTCCACCCAGGCCGAGAGGTTCCCGGCTGGTGACCAGAATCCGCAGGTCAGCACATTCACGCAGGAGGGTGTCGGCGAGGTGCATGGCCGCGTCGAGCACCTGCTCGCAATTGTCGAGCAGCAGAAGTATTTTCCGCGGAGCCAGGTACTCGACAAGGACGTCCGGTAACTGCCGACTCGATTGGGGACGCAATCCCAGAGTGTTCGCCAGCACATTCGTGAGGAGGGACCCGTCGCGTAGTTCACTGAGCTCCACCAGCCAGACCCCGTCTGGATAGTCCCGCTGCGCCGTCGATGCGACTCGTAGTCCCAGCCGGGTCTTGCCGACGCCACCGACGCCGGTCAAAGTGACCAACCGTGAGGACGCGAGCAGATTCTTCGCGGTGGCGAGTTCAGTTCGCCGGCCGACGAAACTGGTCAGCTCGAGGACAAGGTTCCCCTTCCGGCCGGGAGTCGAGGAACCCACCGAATGTCGAAACGACGGCCGCCCTGAGGCCACGAGCGGTACGGGAGGGTGATTCTTTTGCGCGTGATCCGGCTCGGCTTGCTTGAGTGCCATCGAATCGACCGGGAAGCCGTTTCGGGATTGCACCCGCTGCAGAATCTCGCCCAGCCCGGCGGCAGACGGCCTGTCATCCGGGTCCGCCGCCATCGCCACTTCCACTATTGCAGACACGTCGTCGGGGATCCCGGTCTCCCGAAGGTCCGGCACCGGCTGGGTGGTGATCCGCAGAAATTGCGCCACGATCTGCTCGCCGCTGCGACGCTCGAACGCCGCATGCCCGGTGAGCGCGCAGAACAGCGTCGCACCGAGCCCGTAGACATCCGCGCTCGGAGTCGGCGTCTGCCCACCGAGAACTTCCGGCGCGGTGAACGCCGGCGAGCCGACGACGGTGCCGGGAGCGGTACGAAAGCCGCCGGCGACGTGTGCGATCCCAAAATCCGTCAGCTCCGGTTCGCCATAGTCGGTGAGCAGGATGTTCGCCGGTTTGACGTCGCGGTGCACGATGCCGAGGTGGTGCGCGGTCTCGAGCGCACCGGACAATTTCACACCGAGACGCAGGCCCTCTTCAACGGTGAGTGGGCCGTGCCGGCGGATGCGGGCATCGAGCGAGTTTTCCGGGTGATACGGCATCACGATGTAGGGAACGCCGCTTTCGGTGGCGCCGACCTGCAGCACGCTGACGATGTTCGGGTGTCCCGTCAGCTGACCCATCGCCCGTTGCTCATGGAAGAAGCGCGCCCGGCTCTCGTCGTCGAGTTCGCCGGTGAGGACCTTCACGGCCACGACGCGGTCCAACGACACCTGAGTGCAGCGGTAGACCGCCCCGAAGCCACCACGCCCGATCTCCACAGCGGCGTCGAATCCCGCCCCGGTCAGCATGTCCGTGACAGCGGAGGTCACGTCGCGACGGGTTCGGAGCGGATCGCTGTCAGTCATCAGCTATCCGGCTATCCCACTACCCCTGGACAGCAGCTGGGTGACATCCGTGCACCTCCCGACGACGTCCTCACAGGATATCGCCGTTCCCATGCCAGTCGATCTGCAGTTACGACGAATCAGATCGTCCTCCGGCTGTCGAGGCGACGGGTGTCATCGATCTGGGGGGATTAAGTTGGACGCATGCAGCGCGGGACGGGGAGAGTTCGATGACGATCGGGGGCGTGCTGCTCGCGGCCGGGGCCGGTTCGCGCATGGGCATGCCGAAGGCACTCGTCGTCGGCGCGGACGGGGAACCATGGCTGGCGCGTGCGGTCCGGGTGCTGTCGGAGGCCGGATGCGCGCCCACCGTCGTGGTGCTCGGTGCCCGCGCCGACGAGGCCGAGGACCTCCTGCCCGACGGTGTGCCCGTCACCGTCGGGATCGCGGACGACTGGCAGTCGGGGCTGTCGGCTTCCCTGCGTCGGGGACTGGAGGTCGCGGCGACATTCGACGACGTCGATGCCGTCGTCATCACCCTGGTCGACCTCCCCGACCTCGGCGCCGACGCCGTCCGGCGCGTGGCTTCGACCCCTGGCGACACCCCGCCACACGACACTCGGTCAGCGCTCCGCCAGGCCCACTACGGCGGACGTCCCGGGCACCCGGTTCTGATCGGCCGGGACCACTGGCTCCCGTTGCGGCGCAGCCTCACCGGGGACTCCGGCGCGCGGAAATACCTCGACGCCCACGGCGCCGAGGCGGTCGACTGCTCCGATCTGGGATCGGGACGCGACGTCGACTCGCCGCGCGAACTCCACTAGCTGTAGCACCCTCGGACGAACGGGACGCTCGTTCGATCTGACGCAACGAGCGTCCCGTTCGTCCGGTGAAGGTGGGTATACGCCGCGACGTGACGGGCAGACAATGGAGTCATGTCACTGGAAACGAACAAGGAATTGATCCGGCGTTTCTACACCGAGATCGACGCAGGCAATATCGACGCGCTGGACGAACTCGTCGACGAGAACTACCTCGACCATTCACCGGCGCCGTTTCCCGGCCTCGAGGCATCGGGGCGCGAGGGACTGAAACAGGAATTCCGGTTGTTCTGGGAGGCCACACCGGGCACGCACCGGATAGAGGATCAGGTTGCCGAGGGCGACAAAGTCGTCACCCGGTTGCTGTGCTCCGGCACGCACACGGGCGATCTTCCCGGAATTCCCGCGACGGGGAACCGCATGGAGATGACCGCCACTGTCATCCACCGCATCGAGAACGGGCGGATCGCGGAGAAGTGGTCGGACAAGGACGTCCTCGCCATGCTCCAGCAGTTGGGGGTGATCCCTGTCGCGACGCGGTGACCGACTCGCGCTCAGCGACTGACGGCCTTCTTGTACCGCCGGATGGCGAACGGAACGAAGATCACCAGCAGCACCGCCGACCAGAGAAGTGAGGCGATGACCGGGTGCTGCAACGGCCACGCGTCGGGAACGGTCATGGCCGGGTTGGTGTTTCCGAACAGTTCCCGCACGGCCTGTGTCACCGCGGACACCGGGTTCCATTCGGCGATCACCTTGAGCGGGCCGGGCAGGTTGGTGGTCTCGACGAATGTGTTCGCGATGAACGAGAGCGGGAAGATGACGATGAAACTGGCGTTGTTGAACACTTCCGGGGTGCGGATCCAGAGTCCGACCACCGCCATCACCCAGGACAGGGCGTAGGCGAACAACAGCAGGAGCAGGTAGCCGAGGAGCGCTTCGCCGAGACTCGAGTGGATGCGCCACCCGATGATCAGACCGGTCAGCGACATCACGAGGAGGCTGACGATGTTGATCAGGACGTCGGTGGACGTGCGGCCGAGGAGGACGGCGGACGGGGCCATCGGCAGCGACCGGAATCGGTCGATGATCCCCTTCTGCAGGTCCTCGACCATCCCGAGGCCCGTCCACGTGGCTCCGAAGATGACTGTCTGCGTGAAGATCCCGGCGATCAGGAATTCGCGGTAGGACATTCCGGGAACCTGGATCGCGCTACCGAAGACGTACGCGAACAACAGCACGAACATGATCGGCGACAACGTGGTGAACACGATGAGGTCGGGGACGCGCTTGATCTTGATCATGTTGCGTTTGGCGATCGTGAGCCCGTCCGCGAGCGCGGTGTGCACGGACGCCGTCTGTGGGGCGCTCATGAGACTTGCTCCTCTTCGGCTTCGTGTCCGGTCAGGGTGAGGAAGACGTCGTCCAGGGTGGGTCTGCGCAGACCGACGTCGAACACCTTCACTCCTCTGTTCGAGAGACGGCCCAGCGCCTCGACGAGCGCATCCGCGCCGCCGGACACCGGCACCGTCACCCGGCGGACGTTCTCTTCGACGACGATGTCGCCGGCGGCGAGTGGGGCCAGTTCGTCGCGCACGACGGAGAGGTCGACGCCCTCGCGGACGCTCAACTCGATGCGTTCACCACCGACGCGGTCCTTCAGTTCGTCGGCGGTTCCGCGGGCGATGACCGAGCCGTGGTCCATCACCGCGATCTGGTCGGCGAGCCGCTCGGCTTCCTCCATGTACTGCGTCGTCAGCAGCAGGGTGGTGCCCCTGGCGACGAGGTTGTCGATGACATCCCACAATGCCAGCCGTGCGCGGGGGTCGAGTCCCGTGGTCGGTTCGTCCAGGAACAGCACTTCGGGCTCGGCCACCAGCGCTCCGGCGAGGTCGAGACGCCGGCGCATGCCGCCCGAGTAGCCCTTGACGGGGCGATCGCCCGCCTCGACCAGGTCGAACTGTTCGAGCAGTTCGCGGGCTCGCGCCTTACTACGTTTGGCCCCGAGGTGGTAGAGCCGCCCGACCATGTCGAGGTTCTCGAAACCGGTGAGGTACTCGTCGACGGCCGCGTACTGCCCCGACGCGCCGATCCGGGACCGGAGCACCCGCGCGTCGTGGACGACGTCGAGACCGGCGACCTGCGCGCGGCCGGCGTCCGGGACGAGGAGGGTGGTGAAGACCCGCACCGCCGTGGTCTTGCCTGCGCCGTTCGGACCGAGCAGGGCCATGACCGTTCCCGAGGGGACCGCAAGGTCGACCCCGTCCAGCGCTGTGACCTTGCCGTACTTCTTGACCAGACCCTCTGCCGTTATCGCATCGACCATCAGAAGTTCCCATCCGTTGGCGTGTCGACCCAGTGTGACTCGAGGTACCGACAGGTGCAGGGGAATATTCGACGTTCCGGGCAGGCACTGTGCGGCGGTAGTCTGAAATTCGAGCAGGTCAGCGCGCAGATCTTCGGCAGGAGACCATGATGTCGGATGCGGCGTCGGAACTCCGGACGGGCCGTGCGGCCTTCGACCGGCGAGACTGGCGCGACACCTACACCCGCCTGTCGAGCGCCGATCGGCAGGACCCGCTGCCGGGTGACGATCTCGAACTGCTCGCGACCGCCGCCTACCTGCTCGGTGAGGACGACGCCAGC
Organism: Rhodococcus sp. NCIMB 12038; assembly: GCF_002165735.1. Taxonomy (NCBI): domain Bacteria; kingdom Bacillati; phylum Actinomycetota; class Actinomycetes; order Mycobacteriales; family Nocardiaceae; genus Rhodococcus; species Rhodococcus sp. NCIMB 12038. The sequence goes on along the minus strand of NZ_NHML01000017.1, from coordinate 29,975 downwards.
ACCGGATGGTGGGAGCGGGCGGTGCACGAGTGGACCCGCACGGGTCGACCGGTGCGCTCGGCGCGGTGTGCGTTCTGGCTCTCGTTCGGCCTGCTCATGCGGGGCGAGCACGCTCGCGGCGGCGGCTGGCTGGGCAAGGCCCAGCGACTTCTGGACACCGCGGGGGTGGACTGCGCGGAGCGCGGCTACCTGCTGGTGCCGCAGGGTCTGCGCCGGATCGACGACGGCGACGGCACCGCGGCCCGGGACATCTTCCGCGCGATCACGGACGTGGGCATCCGGTTCGCCGACCCGGATCTGACGACGCTCGGGGTGCTGGGCACCGGCCATTCGCTCGTCCTGCTGGGGAACGTCGAGGAGGCGGTCTCCGCGTTCGACGAGGCGATGGTCGGGGTGACGTCCGACAACGTGTCCCCGGTGGTCGCGGGGATCGTGTACTGCGCCGTGATCGAGCAGTGCCAGAACATCTGCGACCTCCGGAGGTCGAGGGAATGGACTGTGGCGCTGGAGGAATGGTGTTCTTCGCAACCCGGTCTCGTCCCCTATCGCGGTCAGTGCCTCGTCCACCGTGCCGAGATCCTGCAACTGCAGGGCGACTGGCCGATGGCGATGGACTCGGCGCGGCGGGCGCACGAACGACTCGGCGCGCAACCCTCGGCCGGGTCCGCCGCCTACGTGATAGCCGACCTCCACCGCCTGCGCGGCGAGGTCGCGCAGGCCGAGAAGTTGTTCCTGGAGGCGAATCGCTTGGGCAGGCGCCCGCAACCCGGGCTCGCGCTGCTGCGGATGGCGCAGGGGCGGGTCGGCAGCGCGGCCGCGTCGATCCGCTGTGCGGTGGACGAAGCCACCGGCGCCGTGGAACGCGCCCGGCTGCTGCCTGCGTGCGTGGAGATCCTGCTCGCCGCGGGCGACGTTCCGGCGGCGCGGTCTGCTGCGGACGAACTCGACTCGACGGCAACCCGATTCGGGATTCCCTATCTGTGCGCCCTGGCCGCGCAGGCTTCAGGATCGGTGCTGCACGCCGAGGGTCGGGGCAGCGACGCGCGGACCGTTCTGCGCGACGCGTGGCGGCGCTGGCAGGAGGTCGGCGCGCCCTACGAGTGCGCGCGGGTCCGGGAGTCGGTCGCGCTGGTGTGCCGCGACCTCGGCGACGACGACACCGCGCAGATGGAGCACGACCTCGCGTCCGCCGCGTACCGGCAACTGGGCGCGCTCCCCGACCTCGAGCGACTGCGGGCGGAGTTCAGTCCCGACTCCGCGGACTCCACTCCGCTGACCCCGCGTGAAGTGTGCGTGCTGCGCCTCGTCGCGGCGGGCAAGAGCAACCGGGCGGTGGCGACGGAACTGTTCCTCAGCGAGAAGACGGTCGCACGCCACCTGAGCAACATCTTCGTCAAACTGGGGATCTCGTCGCGGTCGGCGGCCACCGCCTATGCCTACGAGCATCACCTCGTCGGCCCGTCTGCATGAAAGTACCCATACGGTCGTACGTATCTGCGCCTTTCTCCCGACGCGCCCGGATCGGTCCGCTCAATAACGTTGAGCACAACCACCGAACGCCGAGGGAAGAAGGCCCACCATGTCTACAGAACGTTTCGACACGATCGTGATCGGTGCCGGGCAGGCCGGCCTCGCCACCGGCTACCACCTCGCCGAACGCGGGCAGAACTTCGTGATCCTCGACGCCCACGACCGCGTCGGGGACGTGTGGCGGGAGCGGTTCGACTCGCTCCGCCTGTACAGTCCCGCACAATATGACGGGCTGCCCGGCTGGGGAATCCCCGCCCCCGCGTGGTCGTGGCCGGGGAAGGACGAGGTCGCCGACTACTTCGAGACCTACGCGGAGCGGTTCGCGCTGCCGGTCCGGACCGGCGTCACCGTGGACGGACTGACCCGTCTCGGCGACCGCTACGTCGTCACCGCCGGAACGGACCGATACGAGGCCGGCAACGTCGTCGTCGCGTCCGGCACCTGGCAGACCCCGGTCATCCCCGACCTCGCCGACCGCCTCGACCCCCGGATCCGGCAACTGCACTCCAGCGATTACCACAATCCCTCCCAACTGCAGGACGGGCCGGTGCTGGTGGTCGGGTGCAGCCACTCCGGCGCGGACATCGCTCTGGAGACCTCCCGTTCGCATCGCACCACGATCTGCGGTCCCGTCCGCGGTGAGGTGCCGTTCGACCTCGAGGGACGCGCCGCGCACATCGCCATCCCGATCATGTGGTTCATGGCGAATCACGTTCTGACGGAACGCACCCCCGTCGGCCGGAAGATGCGCGCCCACGTCCGCTCGGGCGGCGGCCCACTGCTGCGGGTCAAGCGCGCCGACCTGGCCGCGGCCGGTGTGGACCACTTCCCCGCGAAGGTCACCGACGTGCGCGACGGCCGACCGGTACTGGACGACGGCACCGCGCTCGACGTCCGCAACGTGATCTGGTGCACCGGGTTCCGCAAGGACACGACCTGGATCCAGATCCCCATTACCGGTGCGGACGGGTGGCCGGAGCAGTCCCGTGGAGTTTCACCCGACCATCCCGGGCTGTATTTCGTGGGACTGCCGTTCCTGCAGGCGTTCGCGTCGATGCTCACCGGCGGGGTGGGGCGCGACGCCGGGTACGTCGCGAAACACATTGCGCGCAGACAGTTGCGGGCCGGTGTCAGGCCGTCAGCACCAACCCCGACGTAGGCACCCCGGTGCCAGCGGTGACGAGGACGTTCTGCGCACCGGAGACCTGGTTGACGGACGTGCCACGGATCTGCCGCACGCCCTCGGCGATGCCGTTCATGCCGTGGATGTAGGCCTCCCCGAGCTGGCCTCCGTGGGTGTTGAGCGGCAGGCTGCCGTCGAGATCGATGGTCCCGTCGGCGATGAAGTCCTTGGCCTCACCGCGACCGCAGAAGCCGAGTTCTTCGAGCTGCATCAATACGTATGGTGTGAAGTGGTCGTACAGGATTGCCAGATCCATGTCCTGCGGTGCGAGTCCGGCCTGATCCCACAGCCGCCTGCCGACCAGTTCCATCTCGGGCAGTCCCGCGAGTTCGGGCCGATAGTAGCTGGTCATGATGTACTGGTCGCTGCCGCTCCCCTGGGCCGCCGCGGCGATCACGACCGGCTTCTGCTTCAGATCCTTCGCCCGCCCCGGTGACGTGACGACGATCGCGATGCCGCCGTCGGACTCCTGACAGCAGTCGAGCAGGTGCAGCGGTTCGGCGATGAAGCGGGAATTCTGGTGGTCCTCGAGGGTGATCGGCTTGCCGTGGAAGAAGGCGTTCGGGTTGGTGGCCGCGTGCTTGCGGTCGGTGACCGCGACCCGTCCGAAGTCCTCACTCGTGGCGCCGTATTCGTGCATGTACCGCTGGGCGACCATCGCGACGAACGCCGCGGGCGTCGACAGGCCGTGCGGGTAGGAGAACGCGTTGTCGGTGCCGGACGAGTTCACCTGCTGCACCAGCCCGGAGTTCACCTGCCCGAACCGCATTCCCGACCGCTCGTTGAACGCCCGGTAGGCCACCACCACGTCGGCGACGCCGGTGGCCACGGCCATCGCGGCCTGCTGCACGGTGGCGCACGCCGCGCCGCCGCCGTAGTGGATGCGGCTGAAGAACTTCAGGTCCGGGATGCCGACCGAACGGGCCACGGCCGCTTCGGTGTTGGTGTCCATCGTGAAAGACGTCAGGCCGTCGACGTCCGCGGGTGTCAGCCCGGCGTCCCCGAGTGCCGCCGTGACGGCCTCCGCCGCGAGCCGTAATTCGCTGCGCCCGGAGTCCTTCGAGAAGTCGGTGGCGCCGATCCCGGCGATGACAGCCTTGCCCGACAGCCCGCTCATGCACCCGCTCCGTTCGTGCGTCCGTCCAGGACGAGGGTCACCTTCGACGTGATGTGGTCGCCGAGACCGTTCTTCCCGACGACGTCGAGCGTGACGACGCCCTCGTCCACCGACGCCACCGTGCCGCTCAGCGTGAGCGTGTCGTAGGCGTACCACGGAACCCCGAGGCGCAGCGCGATCGACTTGATCACCGCGGTCGGGCCCGCCCAGTCCGTGACGAACCGCTGCACCAGACCGGTGTCGGTCAGGATGTTAACGAAGATGTCCTTCGATCCGCGCTGCTGCGCCAGGTCGCGGTCGTGGTGGACGTCCTGGAAGTCGCGCGTCGCCAGCGCGGCCGAGACGACGAACGTCGGGTCGCCGGTGACGGACAGTTCCGGAAGCGCCGTTCCCACTACGACATCGAGAGTGGACGTCATGACTGCTCCTTCGCTCCGCACTGCCACGCGTACAGGGTCCACGGCGCGCCGCCCGTCTCGTCGTCGCCCGGGAAGTCGAGGTAGATCGCCTCCACCGGCATCCCGATCGCCACGTCGGCGGGCGCGACCCCGCGCAGTTCGCCGAGCATGCGGACGCCCTCCTCCAGTTCGACCAGCGCCACCACGAACGGCAGCGAGCGCCCCGGGACCTTCGGCGCGTGATGGACCACGTAACTGAACACCGTGCCGCGGCCCGACGCGACGACGTAATCCGTCGTCTCCGCCTTGTCCTTCCACAGCGCGGGCACCGGCGGGTGCTGCAGCGTCCCGTCCTCGCGTTGCTGGATCCGCAGTTCGTGCGCGGTCACGCCGTCCCAGAAGAACTGGGTGTCCTGCGAGGCGCTGGGCCGCATCATTCTCGACGGGTCCAGGTCGTCGTAGGACGCGCCCTGCCCGTTCCCCGACGGCCCCGGCCGGTCGGTCTTCGGCATGAACTTCAGGATCCGGAACAGCATCTCGGCCACCGGTTCGCCTGCGGCGTCGCGCCACACACTGCGGGTGTTGAAGAACCATCCCTCACCGAGGCCCGTCTTCTTCGGGCCGACCACGTCCTCGAGGGTCGTGGTGATGGTGACTTCCTCGCCGACCTTCAGGTAGCGGTGGTAGATCTGATCGCAGTTGGTGGCGACGACGGACGTGAACCCGGCCTCGTCGAGGATGGTGGTCATGCGCCCGAGCGGGTCGTCGGTTTGCCGAACTGCGTTCAGGCCCTGCATCGTCCACACCTGCGCCATCGCCGGCGGTGCGACGATGCCGTCGTGTCCCGCTGCCCGCGCGGCCGTCTCGTCGACGTAGATCGGATTCCTGTCGCCGATCGCTTCCACCCAGTTGCGGATCATCGGCAGGTTGATCGGGTCCCGTCCGGGCCGGGGAGCGCTCGGTCCCGCCGACCGGACCTCTTCTGCGGCAGCAAGAATCTGTTCGGAACTCATTTCGCGCGGCGCTCCTATCGCGGGACTCGGGGAAGTTTCAGGCCGGCTGTCGCGATCAGTTCGCGCATCACCTCGTTGACGCCGCCGCCGAACGTGATGACGAGGTTGCGCTTCACCTGCATGTCGAGCCACGTCACGAGGTCGGCGGTCTCCGGCTCGGACGGGTCGCCGTAACGTCCGACGATCTCCTCCGCGAGCCGGCCGATGCGCTGAATGCGTTCGGTGGCGAACACTTTCGTCGCGGACGCGTCGGCGATGTCGACGGCATCCGACTCACTGGACGCCACCTGCCAGTTGAGGAGTTCGTTGAGGCGGTACGTCGCGTGGATCTCGCCGAGCACGCGCCGGACGTCCGGTTCGCCGAGCAGGTCGTGCGCGGCCGCCCAGTTGCGGATGCGGTCGTAGAGACCCCCGACCCGGCCGGCGGGCCCGAGCATGACGCGTTCGTGGTTGAGCTGGGTGGTGATCAGGCGCCAGCCCTGATTCTCCTCGCCCACCAGCATGTTCGCGGGCACCCGGACGTCGGAGTAGTACGTGGCGTTGACGTGGTGGGCGCCGTCGCACGTGATGATCGGCGTCCAGCTGTAACCGGGGTCCTTGGTGTCCATGATCAGGATGGAGATGCCGCGGTGCCGCGAGTCGGGCGAACCGGTGCGGACGGCGAGCCACAGGTAGTCGGCGTCGTGGCCGCCGGTGGTGAAGATCTTCTGGCCATTGACGATGTACTCGTCCCCCACCCGGGTGGCCGTGGTCCGCAACGCCGCCAGGTCGGTACCCGCCTCGGGTTCGGTGTAGCCGATCGCGAAGTGCACCTCGCCCGCCAGGATCGCAGGCAGGAACTTGCGCTTCTGCTCCTCGGTGCCGTAGGTCTGCAGCGTCGGCCCGACCGTCTGCAGCGTCACCGACGGCAGCGGAACATCGGCGCGCACAGCCTCGTTCACGAAGATCTGCTGCTCGATCTCCCCGAAACCGCGGCCGCCGAACTCCACCGGCCAGCCCACCCCGAGCCAGCCGTCCTTGCCCATCCGGCGGATGACCTCGCGGTAGGTGGCGCCGTGGCGCTCGGTGCGCATCACCTCCGCCTCGGCCGGGGAGATCAGCCCGGAGAAGTAGCGCCGGAGTTCCGCTTGCAGCTCCCGCTGCTCGTCGGTCAGATCGATGAACACCGGGCCCCCACGAGGTCGAGTCGGTACGAGGCGCCGCCGACGAGGCGGGCCAGGTCTTTGGCGGTCGAGTAGTAGCGGTGCAGCGGGTACGTCACGTCGACGCCGATCCCGCCGTGCAGGTGGTGCAGCACCTGCATCGCGGCGGGCACTTCGGCGGCGATCCAGTAGGCCATCACGTCCAGATCGTCCTGTGCGTCCAGGCCCTCGGACACCCGCCACGACGCTGCGAGCGCCGACACGTGGAGGGTGCGGGACGTGACGTAGACGTCGGCGATCTGCTGAGAGACGGCCTGGAACGTCGCGAGCGGCTTGCCGAACTGGTGCCGGGTGGCCAGGTGCTCGCCCGCCAGAACCGTTGCACCGGAGAGCAGCCCGTCGGCCACAGCCCCGATCGACGCCAGTGCGATCCGGTACAGCGTCTGCACTGCGTCGTCGCCGGCCGCGAGCAGTTCGCCCCGCGCCCGGTCGAACGTGACCGCGAATTCGGGACTGCCCGATGCCGTGGGCGTCGGTGTGAGCGTGACGCCGTCCGCCGCCGGATCCACCAGCACCACGCCGGCGTCCGTCGGCACCAGGATCCGGTGTGCCTGCTCGGCGTACGGAACCGCGAGCACGCGCCCGGTGACGGAGTGGCCGTCGCCGTCAGCGACCGCCGTCACCGACGGCCGTGCCGGGAACTGCGCCCCGGGTTCGGCGAGCGCCGCGGTAAATGTGCGCCCGTCGGCGAGACCGGTGAGCAGCGCATCTTGCTGCGCGTCGTCGCCCAGCGCGACGATGGGCAGCACCCCGAATCCGAGCGTCGCGAGGGCCGGGACCTGCGCCGCCTTCCGCCCGACCTCGGTGAGCAGCGCACCCACGTCGGTGACCGAGAGCCCTTCACCGCCGAGCCGTTCCGGCAGCGCGAGGGTCAGCAGGTCGGCGTCGGCGAAGGCCGCCCAGAGGGCGTCGCCGTCGACGTCGCGGGCCAGTAGTCCGGCCGCGACCTGGGCCACGGCCTCCTGGGTTTCGTCTCGAGTGAAGTCCACGCTGACAATCCCACTTTCGATTTAGAACGTGTTCTAGTTGTATCACCATCCCGGACCCCGCGGAAGGCCGAGCGCGAGTCGGCTCAGCCGCGCGGCAGCCCGAGAATCCGCTCGGCCGCCACGGTCAGCAGGATCTGCGTCGTTCCGCCCGCGATGGACAGGCACCGGGTGTTCAGGAACTCGCGCGCGAGCGGACCCTCCACCCAGCCGTCCGTGCCGCCGAGTTCCATCGCGAATTCCGCGACCGCCTGCCGCTGACGGACGCCCACCAGCTTGCGGACGCTCGATTCGGGCCCCGGGTCCTGGCCGTCCAGCTGCCGGAGGGTGGTGCGCAGTTCGAGTTGCGAGCCGACGAGCGCGTTGCCGATGAGCAGGCCGAGCGTGTCGTCGGTGACCGGGTCGCCGTCGCCCGCGAGTGCGACCAGTTCCTCCATCGCCGCACCGAGCGAGGAGCCCCCTCCCATCGCGACCCGCTCGTTCGCCAGCGTGGTGCGGGCCAGCTTCCAGCCGTCGCCGAGATTCCCGACCACCAGGTCGTCCGGCACGAACACGTCCTCGAGATACACCTCGTTGAACAGGGCGTCGCCGGTGATCTCGCGCAGCGGCGAGATGGTGATGCCGGGGCTCGTCATGTCGACGAGGAAGTAGCTGATGCCCTTGTGCTTGGGCGTCTCCCGATCGGTGCGGGCCAGGCAGATCGCCCAGTCCGCCTCCTGCGCCCTCGACGTCCACACCTTCTGACCGTGCAGCCGCCACCCGCCGCCCACCTTCTCGGCCGACGTCCGCAGCGCCGCGAGGTCGGAGCCGGCGCCGGGTTCGCTGAACAGCTGGCACCAGATGATCTCGCCGCGCAGCGTCGGGGTGGCGAACCGCTCGATCTGCTCGGCGCTGCCGTGCTCGAGGATGGTCGGCACGGCCCACCAGCCGATCACGAGGTCGGGTCTGCCGACCCCGGCGGCCGCCAGTTCCTCCTCGATCAGGATCTGCTCCGCGGCGCGCGCACCTCGCCCGTAGGGCGCGGGCCAGTGCGGCGCCAGGTAGCCCGACTCGGCGAGGGCCGCGCGTCGCTCCGACTCCGGCCGCGCCACCAAGTCCGCGATGTCGGCGTGGATCCGGGCCCGCTCGTCGTCCAGGCCTGTCAGATCGATCGACAGGTGCCTGCGGGCGCCGGCCCGGGTCAGTTCCGTGACCCGCGCCCGCCAGCGGGCCGAGCCGCCGAGCAGCTGCCGCAGCGACGTCGCCCGGCGCAGGTACAAGTGGGCGTCGTGCTCCCAGGTGAAGCCGATGCCGCCGAGCACCTGGATGCAGTCCTTGGCGGTCTCGACGGCGGCGTCGAGCGTGATCGTCGCCGCCACCGCGGCCGCGACCGGGAGTTCGCCGCCGTCCGCATTCCACGCGTCCTCCGCCGCCACGGCCGCGTCCCACGCCGCGGCCCCGGACTGTTCGACGCGGCACAGCATCTCCGCGCACAGGTGCTTGATCGCCTGGAACGACCCGATCGGTTTGCCGAACTGCTCGCGAATCTTGGCGTATTCCACCGCCGTTCGCAGACACCAGGTCGCGACGCCGGACGCCTCCGCGGCGGCCAGGGTCGCGGCGAGGTCGGGCACCAGCCCGTCCCGCACCCCCGTGACCACGCGGTCGGCCGCCACCGCCACCCCGTCGCACCGCACCCGCGCGAGCGGACGGCTCTTGTCGATCGTGTCGGCGACCGTGACGGTCAAGCCGTCGGATTCACCGTCGACCAGGCACCACACGACCTCCTCGCCCGTGTCGGCAGGCAGCAGCACGGACACGCCCGTGTCGCCGCCGATCGCGAATCCGGCGTCGCCGGTCACCGTCAACCCGCCGTCGGCGCCGAGCGTCGCGTTCACCGGGGAGTTGCCGAGAGCCACCGCGCACGGCATCGCGCCGTCGGCGAGGTCCTCGGACCACCGTTTCGCGGCGGCGCCGGAGCTGCGCCCGACGACGAGAGCGGCCAGTGCGGTGGAGAGAACAGGCCCCGGCACGAGTTCGGTCGCGGCCTGTTCGAGCATCGCGGCGAGATCGACGATCTCCGCTCCCGACCCACCGACCTCTTCGGGCACGGCGACCGAGAAAATTCCGAGCGAAGAGAACGACTGCCACGAGGTGCGCCACGAATCTGCTGGTCCTTGCCGTACTGTGACCAGCGGGTCCGTCGACCGCGCCCAAGCCTGGATCGCACCCGCTGCAGCCTTCTGTTCCTCGGTGGTGGCGATAGTCACAACGGGTATCCGCCTCTCCTGAATGACACATTCGTCTAGAACGTGTTCTAATATGACACCTGGCCATGAGTCAAGGCGCGAAGGAAAACAGGTAATGACGACCAGCTCTCGATCACGGTCCACGACGGTCGCTGCGGCGACGCTGGGCGAGGACGATCTCAGTTCCAACGCGCAGAAGGAACGGCGCAAGCGGATCCTCGACGCGACCCTGGCTCTGGCCTCCAAGGGCGGATACGAAGCCGTGCAGATGCGGGCCGTGGCCGAACGCGCCGACGTCGCCGTGGGAACGCTGTACCGCTACTTCCCGTCCAAGGTGCACCTGCTGGTATCGGCGCTCGCCCGCGAGTTCGAGCGGATCGACTCACGCGGAAAGAACCCGCCGGGCCGGAACCCGCTCGAGCGAATGCAGCTGATCCTCAGCCAGATCACCCGGGCCATGCAGCGCGACCCGCTGCTGACCGAGGCGATGACGCGCGCGTTCATGTTCGCCGACGCGTCCGCCGCCGCCGAGGTCGATCAGGTGGGCAAGCTGATGGACCGTTTGTTCGCCCGCGCGATGACGGACACCGAACCCACCGAGGACCAGTTGGCCGTCGCCCGCGTCATCTCCGACGTGTGGCTGTCGAACCTGGTGGCCTGGCTCACACGCCGCTCGTCCGCGACCGATGTCGCGAATCGGCTCGAACTCACCGTCGAACTGCTGCTCGGTGACGGGAGCCGCAGACCCGAATAGGACGCGATCGGGGCACAGCCCCGGCCGAGAACGCGCCCACATCCGTCACATCCCCTAGATTTGAACGTGTGAGCGCCCATGATCTGCCCATCGAACTTCGTCGTGCCCTCTCCCGGGTCGCGCGGACCCCTCGTCTGCTCGTCGCGTCCGATTACGACGGCACGATGGCTCCCATCGTCTCCGATCCCGAAAAGGCGTTTCCCCACGCCGAATCGGTGCGCGCTCTCCGCGCCCTGGCCAGCCTCGCCGGCACCACGGCGGCGGTGATCTCGGGCCGGGCGCTCAAAGACCTCGCCGCGCTGTCGCGGTTGCCCGCCGAGGTTCAACTCGTCGGCAGCCACGGCTCGGAATTCGACATCGGGTTCATCCATGCGATCGACGCCGACGCCAAGAAGCTTCTCGGCGAGATCACCGAGGAACTCAGGCGGATCTCCGCCCTGCACACCGGCACGTCGGTGGAGGCGAAGCCGGCGAGCGTCGCGCTGCACGTCCGCAACGCCGACGCCGAGGAAGGCGCCCAGGCCCTGGCCGCGGTGCGCGGCGACGCCGGACAGCGGGTGGGCGTGCAGGTCACCGAGGGCAAGTCCGTCATCGAACTGGCCGTCGTCGCCACCGACAAGGGCCATGCCCTCGACCTGATCCGCCACCAGGACGGCGCGACCGCGGCCGTGTTCGTCGGCGACGACGTCACCGACGAGAAGGCGTTCGCGCGTCTCCAGGGCCCCGACCTCGGCGTGAAGGTCGGCCCGGGCGAGAGCCTCGCCGAATTCCGGGTGTCGAGCACCGAAGACGTCGCCGCCGCCCTCGCGTTCCTGCTCGAGGAGCGCCGCACCTGGCTGTCCGGGGCGCACGCGCCGCCGATCGAACGCCTCACCATGCTCGCCAGCCCGCGGACCGTCGCCCTGGTCACCCCCGACGCGACCCTCACGTGGTTGTGTCACCCCGAACCCGACTCGGCGTCCGTGTTCGCCCACCTGCTCGGCGGGCCGGAAGCCGGCCACTTCAGCGTCGGCCCGCACCGCAGCGCCCTGCCGCTGAGCCAGCGGTACATCGACAGCACGATGACCGTGCAGACCCGGTGGGCCAGCCTGTCCGTCACCGACTATCTGCCGCACGACGTCCGTCTGGGCCGCACCGACCTGACCCGGGTGATCAGCGGGCGGGCCGCCGCCGTCGTGACGTTCGCACCGCGGCCCGAGTTCGGCCAGGGCCAGGTCATCCTCGAGGCGGTCAGCGAGGGACTGCGGGTGCACGGCACCAACGAGCCGATCGTGCTGCGCTCCCCCGGCGTGCAGTGGAACGTCACCTCCGACGGCAACCAGCAGACCGCGCATGCCGTCGTCGATCCGTCCGGGGGCGACGTCGTCCTGGAGTTACGTTGCGGCACCGAGGACCTCGGGCCTTCCGAGACCCCGGAGGCGGAACGCCGCGCGCAGGCCGAAGCGTACTGGTCGGACTGGGCGAAGAGCCTCACCCTGCCCACGCTGAAACCCGACCTGATGAAGCGTTCCGCGCTCACCCTCCGCGGCCTGGTGCACGTCGATTCCGGCGCGATCATGGCGGCCGCCACCACGTCGCTGCCCGAGGAGATCGGCGGCGTCCGCAACTGGGACTACCGGTACTGCTGGCTGCGCGACGCGGCGCTCACCGCGTCCGCGCTCGTCAGTCTCGGTTCGCTCAGTGAGGCCGAGGGCTACCTGGACTGGGTGCACGACGTCCTCGAGACGCTGCCCGGCCCCGAACGCCTGCACCCCCTCTACACGCTGCACGGTGGCGGTCTGCCGCCCGAGGCCGTCATCGACTCGCTGCCCGGATATGCGGGCTCGCGTCCCGTCCGCATCGGCAACGCGGCCAACCAGCAGGTGCAACTCGACGTGTTCGGACCCATCGTCGAACTCATCCACGACCTCTCCCACGCCCGCGAGCAGCAGGGCGTCGAGGTGGCGCTCAACGACCGCGACTGGGAACTGGTCTGCGCCATGGTCGAAGCCGTCGAACGGCGCTGGTTCGAACCCGACCACGGCATCTGGGAGATCCGCGACAACCCGCGCCACCACGTGTACTCCAAGGTGATGGGCTGGGTCACCGTCGACCGTGCGGTGGCGCTCGCCGAACACTTCGGCCGCGACGTCGAACCCGGCTGGACATCGCTGCGCGACAAGATCGCGGAGGAGGTGCGCGAGAAGGGCTGGAAGGACGAGGTCCGCTCGTTCACCGCCGCCTACGACGGCACCGACCTCGACGCTGCCACCCTGTTCATCGGACTGTCCGGGCTGATCGACCCGTCGGACGAGAAGTTCGCGGCCACCGTCACCGCCACCGAGGCGGAACTGCGCAGCGGGTCCACCGTGTACCGGTACCACCACGACGACGGCCTGCCCGGCACCGAGGGCGGGTTCCACCTCTGCGCGGCCTGGCTGGTGGAGGCGTACCTGCTGGTCGGTCAGCGGTCGCAGGCGGAGGCGTTGTTCGCGCAACTGGTCGACGCCGCCGGACCGACCGGGCTGCTCAGCGAGGAGTACGACCCCGTCGCCGAGCGGTCGCTGGGCAACCACCCCCAGGCGTACAGCCACCTGGGCCTGCTGCGCTGCGCCCAGCTCCTCGCCTGAGCCGGAGGCCGGGTCAGCGTCTTGCGGGCCCGGCCGTCGAACCGCGGAGGAGTTCCGTCTCGAGCATCTCGACGGTCGCGACCCCGGAGTGCGACGGCGACATGAGCAGAGCGCCTGCCCTGCGCCCCTTCTCCTCCTGGGGTTGCCGGACCGTGGTCAGGCCCTCGCGCAGCGCTTCGTCGACGCCGTCGAATCCGGTGACCGACAGCTGGCCGGGCACGTCGATGCCCTGCCAGCGCGCCCAGTCCAGGGCGCCGAGAGCGAGGACGTCAGTGGTGCACACAAGCGCGGTGATCCGGGGATTGACGCCGAGCGCCTGTGCCGCACCGGCGTGCCCCGACTTCCCGGTGTGCTCGAACCGCTCGATCACGGTGAGCGTCGCGGGGTCCAGGCCGGCGTCGGACATGGCATCGCGCACGCCCTCGATGCGTTCACGCTGGACGTGGAAATTCGGCGACCGCAAACGCTCCGCGCCGGCGACCCCGTCCGAGCGGTCGCGCCCCAGCCTCATGCTCAGCACGCCGATGTCCCGGTGGCCGAGGCCGATCAGGTAGTCGGCGAGACCACGCATGGCGCCGCGGTCGTCGATGCCCACGAGCGAGGCCCCCGGGATCTCCCGCGGCTGATCGCACACGACCATCGGCAGGTGCCGCTCGTACACCGCCGCCAGGTACGGGTCGTCGTCCGCCACCGAGTACACGACGAACCCGTCGACACCCGCCTGCTGCACGACCGCCGCGGCGTCCGCCTCCTCCCGGCCCGGGCCCGCCGGGATCAGGAGCAGACCCTGCCCGGCGGACTCGCACGACTCGGCCAGGCCGGACAGGAAGCTCATCGCGGCGGGGTCGCGGAAGGAGTAGCTGAGGGCCTCGGTGAGCAGCAGTCCCACGGCGCCGGCCTTGCGGGTGCGCAAGGACCGGGCCACCGGGTCGGGGCCCGGGTAGCCGCGGCGCTTCGCCGCCTGCAGCACCCGGTCGCGGAGTTCGGCAGAGAGTTGATCCGGCCGGTTGTATGCGTTGGACACCGTCGTTCGCGAAATATTGAGCTCGGCCGCGAGCGACGCCAGCGTGGCTTGGCGACGTGGCTGTCGAGACCTGGGCATAGGGGGACGTTAGTACCTGGCGCGGGTTCGGGCTCGTCGGGGCTGCACCGAAAGTGCACTACCAGGACCGATCCGCTAAAGTGCAACGGTAACGGTTTCCAATAGCGTTTAGCGCTTCGTTCTGTCAGGAGTTCTCTGTGCGCGCTTCCTCCGGTTTTCGTGCCGCCACGGCGGCCGTCGGGCTGTCGTTCGCCGCGGCCCTCACCCTCACCGCGTGCGGCTCCGACACGACCGGCGACGGCACCCTGACCGTCGTCGCGTCGACGAACGTCTGGGGCAGCGTCGCCCAGGCCGTCGCCGGCGACAAGGTGGACGTCACCTCGATCATCACCGAACCGTCATCCGACCCGCACTCCTTCGAGGCGAGCCCCACCGACGCCGCCAAGCTCACCGACGCGTCGCTGATCGTCTACAACGGCGGCGGGTACGACCACTTCGTCGACGACATCATCGGCACCGGCAACAGCGACCAGCTCACGGTCAACGCGTTCGACCTCCTCGAGGGCGGCGCGCATGCGGGCGAGGACGGCGGTGACTCAGACGGCGGTGACTCGCATGAGGGTCACGCCCACGGCGACGTCAACGAACACGTCTGGTTCGACGTCGACACCGTCGACGCCACCGCCCAGTCCATCGCCGACAAGCTCGGCCAACTCGACCCCGGCAACGCCGACGCCTACAAGGCCAACGCCGCCACCTTCCACGGCCAGCTCGAGCAGATCTCGGCGATCACCGCCGGCATCGCCGCAGCGCACAAGGACGCGCCCGTCGCGCAGACCGAACCGATCGCCTACTACCTGCTCCAGTCCGCGGGCCTGAAGGACGTCACCCCGCCCGACTTCACGAGCGCCATCGAAAACGGCAACGACCCCGCACCCGCCGCCATCGCCGCGACCCGGCAACTGCTCACCGGCAAGCAGGTGCAGGCCCTCGTCTACAACGTGCAGACACAGGACCGGGTCACCCAGGACGTGCGCGCCACGGCCGAGTCGGCGGGCATCCCCGTCGTCGAGGTGACCGAAACCCTGCCCGAAGGCCTGGACTACATTCAGTGGCAGACCAACACCGCCGAGTCGCTTGCCGCGGCTCTGCAATAGAACTGATCGGCTTGTGACAGAACCCACTTCGAAGAACGCCGGCAACGGTCGCGTCCCCGCACTGGAATTGACGGGGGCGCGACTGTCCTTCGGTGAACGCACACTCTGGCAGGACCTCGACCTCACCGTGGAACCCGGCGAATTCGTCGCCGTCCTCGGACCCAACGGGTCGGGCAAGACATCGCTGCTCAAGGTGCTGCTCGGCCAGCTCGCACTCAGCTCCGGCACCGCGCGCATCGCCGGAACCCCGGCGCGGAAGGGCAATTCGCACGTCGGGTACATCCCCCAGCAGAAGTCGCTCGACGACGGGTTACCGCTCCGCGGCCGCGACCTCGTCGGGCTCGGCGTCGACGGCCACCAGTGGGGAACCGGCCTCCTCCGGCGAGGCCGGCGCCGGGCCATCGTCGACGCGGCGATCGCCGAAGTCGGCGCCCAGCACTACGCGGACGCGCCGATCGGTTCCATGTCCGGCGGTGAGCAGCAGCGACTGCGGATCGCGCAAGCCCTCGTCGGCAACCCACGGATGCTGCTGTGCGACGAACCGCTGCTCAGCCTCGACCTGGCCAACCAGAACCTCGTGTCCGGCCTCATCGACCGGCGCCGCCGCACCCACGACACCGCGGTCCTCTTCGTCACCCACGAGATCAACCCGATCCTCCCCCTCGTCGACCGCGTGCTCTATCTCGTCGACGGCCAGTTCCGCATCGGCAAACCGGAAGAGGTCATGACGTCGGAGGTGCTGTCCGAGCTGTACCGCACCGACGTCGAGGTGCTGCACGTACGCGGTCGCCTCGTCGTGATCGGCACCGGCGACGCCATCGACGCACTCGGCAGCGCGGGCGGCCTCCGCCCCGGCGAGGGTGTGCACCACACGGACGAGGGACACGCATGAGCAACAAGTTCACCGACGCCATGTCACGCATGTTCGACGTCTCCGCCACCGTCGACCTGCTGCAATACGACTTCGTGCAGCAGGCCCTGATCGCGGGCGCCATCCTCGGACTCCTCGCCGGAGCCATCGGGCCGCTGATCGTGAGCAGGCAGATGTCGTTCGCGGTGCACGGCACGAGCGAGCTGTCCCTGACCGGCGCATCCGCTGCCCTGCTCATCGGCGTCAGCGTCGGGGCAGGCGCCATCGCCGGTTCCGTGGTCGCGGCCGTCCTCTTCGGGCTGCTCGGCGCCAAGGCCCGCGACCGTGACTCCGTGATCGGCGTGATCATGGCATTCGGGCTCGGACTGTCCGTGCTGTTCATCTGGTCGTACCAAGGGCGCACCGGCACCAGTTTCTCGCTGCTGATCGGCCAAATCGTCGCACCCGGCGACAGCGGCCTGCAGTTGCTACTCCTCTGCGCCGTGCTCGTCATCGGAGTCCTCGGCCTGATCTACCGTCCCCTCCTGTTCTCGAGCACCGACCCCGACGTCGCCGAAGCCCGCGGCGTCCCCGTGCGCGCCCTGTCGATCGTGTTCGCCGTCCTCGTCGGCATCACCGCCGCCCTCGGCGTCCAGATCGTCGGCGCACTGCTGGTCATGGCACTGCTCATCACCCCCGCCGCAGCCGCCGCCTACGTCACTGCCAGCCCCCTCAAGGCGACCATCCTGTCGATCGTATTCGCCGAACTCGCCGCCGTCGGCGGCATCCTGCTGTCCCTCGCACCCGGCGTGCCCGTGTCCAGCTTCGTCACCACGATCTCGTTCGTCATCTACCTCGCCTGCCGGCTCAGCGGGTCCTCACGACGCAAGAACGCCGGACGCATCGCCCACACCCACGCACACACGCACTGAGCCGGATCGATGCAAGCCGCCTACAGGTGGTCGGGGAAATACGGCGCTAGCGCCGTCGCCACCTTCGTGGCCTGATCACACGCCGCATCCACAGTCGTGAAATCCTCCAACTCGCTGTACCCGACCATGAACTCCAAAATCCCCGGCTCGATCGCCACCGACACCGTGCACGCACTACCACCGCGAAAATCCGACACCAGCGCACTCCGCCCACCGATCTCGGTCTCCCTCAGGACGTTGAAGCGGTCGTCGCTCGCGATACCACTGAAAGGTGCGCCGATGGCCGAAGCCACGACCACGTACGAGGGATCTCGGGACAAGAACCCGCATGCATGATTTGGAGGGTCATCTCGATCCGGCATCCGGTCAGGCGGTGCCGCATCGATCCTCGCCGCGGCGAGCGCTTCCGGCGAGAAGGCATCGCATGGCTGGTAGGCGATCTCGACCGCAGGCTCTCCAGCAGGCTCCCCGTCGACCGGCTGAGAGCATGCGACGACCCCGACAACCGACAGGAGACTCAAGCTCCCCATCGTCGCGCGGACCGCGAAACGCGTCATAGTTGCACCCCAACGGATCCCAATCGCGCGGCGGTTGCAGCGTCCTGCTCTCCATAGCTCGCCAAGACAGCCTCGAACATCGACTTCATATCCGACGCGTAGGTCTCGTGCGCCAGAAACAAGCCCACCGCAGTGTTTGCGAACTCGATGTCATCTCCGCCGATCGCCTTTTCATCAAACTTTCGCGCAAGTTGCTTGGCCGACTCGATGTCTTTTTCCCCGAGTCCGAGGTCCGCAGCGCGAAGTTCTCGGCGTGCTCGGCCTCCGAGAAGCTTCATGCGATCCGCATGGTCCTGACACAGCTTGATGCACTGCGCTAACCCTGCCGGGTCGAGTTCGAGCCGGCCGCCCCCGACGACGTTCTCGGTGAAAGCTCTCCAACCCGCTTCCGGTGCTTCTGGCCCCGCCATGTTCGTGTCCCCTCCCTGTGTCCCCACCTGTGCAATCGCCGGCGCGTGGCAATCTACCAACCGCGGGCACCGACCGGGCTCCTGACGACGCAAGAACGCCGGACGCATCGCCCCCACTCGCACTGAGCCGCCACTTTCCGCGAACCTAGGGCCGAACCGGCCCTCGAACCCCGAAGAGTGGAGGCTCAGTACAACTCCTCTACAGGTGGTCGGGGAAATACGGCGCCAACGCCGTCGCCACCTTCGTCGCTTGATCGCACGCCGCGTTCGCCGTGGTGAATTCCGGGCTTCCCTCGCTGTAGAGAATGTCGAAGTCGAGGACTCCCGGCGCGATGTCGACCGCGACACTGCACGATCCACCGAGGAAAAGCCCCACTACAGCGCGGCGCCCGCCGATCTCGGTTTCGTTGACGACCTCAAAGCGGTCATCTCGCCGAATGTCCTCGATGGTGTCGCCGCGAGCAGCGATCGTGATCCCGTAATAGGGATCGTGCGACGTGAACATGCAAGCAAAATTCGAAGTCGACTCGTGATCCGAGCGACTAGGAGGGCGTGCGTCTATCCGCGCCTCCTTGATCGCCTCGTTGGGCAGGTCGTCGCATGGGTGGTAACCGATAGCCGGAGCGGGGTCGACTGTTGCTTCGCCGTCGGAGGATTGCTCGCAGGAAGTAGCGAATCCCACCAGGACCAGTGCCGACATTGCAGTCGCTGCGGCTCGCTTGCCGTTCACAGTTCGGTTCCCGCGGCGCTCAGGGTTCCTGCGATCTGCTCATCCTGCTCCTGGTATCGGGCAAGCACAGCCTCGAACATCGATTTCATATCTCGCGCGTACGTTTGATGAGCCGTGAAGAGCCCACGCGCAGTGTTGCCGAATTCGATGTCCTTACCGCTGATCGCCTTCTCGTCGAACTTTCGCGCAAGCTCGGCTGCAGACGCAATGTCCTTCTCTCCGATCCCGAGATCGGTGGCGCGTAGCTCCTCATTTGCGCGGCGGGCGAGATCACCCATGTGATCCGCATGGTCCTGACACAGCTTGATGCACTGCTCTAACCCTGCCGGATCGAGTTCGAGCCGGCCGCCCCCGACGACCGTTTCGGTGAAAGCCTTCCAACCGGCTTCCGGTGCTTCTGGTCCCGCCATGGTTCTGTCCCCTCCCTCTGTCCCCACCTGTGCAATCTCCGGCGTGGCAATCTACCAACCGCGGGCACCGACCGAGCCTGCCCGAGGCGTCGTACCCACCCTGATCAGGGTGTCGAGCGAGGATACGAGCTGGTCGGGACCTGCCGGGTGCGCGGCGGCGGGATCGTGTGGGCCGATCACGTAGCGGCCGTCGCCGGCAATGTCGATCCACTGCATGACGCCGACGTCGCGGCCCGTGCCGTAGCGGGGGCCTCGGAAGACTCGGATCTTGCCGCGGCCGACGTATCCCTTCTGCACCGCGGATTCGAGTCGCGGGACGGGAGCCGCCCGGTTGACCTCCTGCAGAATCCCCTGCGAGAAGTGGATGTCCTCTTCGTTCCGTCGCTGGAATCGGCGCCTGCCGGCGGCGTTCTGCGGGATGAGGCCGATCAGTTGCGCGCCCAGTTTTCCGGCCTGCCCGGCGCCGATCACCACGTCGCCGCCGATCCGTGGTGTCCGGCCGGGTAGTTGTGACGCAATCACGACCCACTGCCGGCGCTGGGCACCGATGATGCGGATCGGTGTCTCGTCGGCAGTGGAGCCGGAGATCTCGACATACACCTCGGGCTCGGCGAGCACGCCCAACGCCGACTTCACGTCGTCGTGCTCGGCTCCCGCGAACGCTTCTCGTATCCGGCTCTGTTCCGCCACATAGGCGTTGAGTCCGGGATGTGCGCTCACGATCCGGAACGGGTACGGGATGCGGTCCTGCCCGGCGCCGGCCCACAGCGCGTCGAACAGTTCGGGACGCAGCCGCCAATTGCGCATGCTCATGCGCCGATCACCGGCGGCGAAACGAGGGGCAGTTTGCCGATCAGCTCGTTGCCGTTGTCGAGGGTGATCAGGTAGTCGGGGGTCTTGTGTTCCTTGTCCTCGCCGCCGCCCTTGGCAGCCCCCGGGGCGCCGCCCATCATTCCGCCGCCCGGGCCGGTGCCCCGCATCCCGGCGCCGGTGCGACCACCGGTTGCAGCACCCGCGATCCCGGGTGTTGAGCCCGGCCGGGCGCCTGCCCCCACCCGACTTCCGGCGCCGACGCCGCTCGCGCTGCCCAGCCCGCCGACGCCGAGTCCGCCTGCTCCGGCACCTCCACCCGCACCCGCACCCGGGGCTCGTGAGCCGGCACCCGAGGACGAATCGCCACCCGGCGGCACGGCCGATCGGCTCTGCGCTGCCTGATCACCCGTCACCGAGGCCGGGGTAGTCGCCGCCGGCGCGGTGGCCGACGCCGGCACGGTGGCCGACGAAGGCGCGGTGGCCGACGAAGGCGCGGAGTCCGCATTCTGCGGTGTGTCGTCCGCTGCGGGAGTACCGGGCACAGCGGATGCATCGCTGTCGGGTGCGGCACCGGAACTCGGCTGGCCGACGCTGGGTCCCCCGAACCGATCGCTCGAGCTGGGGGCGCCGCTCGAGTAGTCGACGCCCGGAGCGGACGGACCCGAAGGAACATCGACGATGCTCTCCGGTCTCGTGAACGACGGGACGTTGCCGTCCGAAGTCGCGAGCCCCGGGTTGTAGATCGTGGCCATCTTCTCGCGCGCTTCGCCCTCGCGCCGGTAGTACTCGTCCTCGGTGTCCGTGTCCCAGGGCGTCAGCTTGTCCCACAGTCCGGTGCCGATGGTTTCGGGAACCTGCGACCGCAGCGACGCGACCGTCTCCGCCAACGGGGTCAGCGCCGCCGCCACGCCGTGAAGCTGATCCTGCGCCTGCGGCGCGGACGTCGAGTACCGCTCGGTCTCGATGTAGGCCGCCGACGCGGCAGCCCCCTGCCAGCTCTCGCTGATCGTCTTCTTGATCGCGTCGCTGAACTCGACGATCGCGTCGTGGGCCGTCGTCCCGAGTTCGGTCCAGGCTCGCGCGATGCCGCTCACGTGCTCGACGTTCATGCCGGCGACGGCGCTCGCAATCCTCGCGTGGTCCCACTGGTCCGAGTGGAAGTTCTCGGGATCCTTGATGTATGCCGGGTCGGTCACGTTTCCCCCTCCGATGGCGCGGTCCGCCACACACGGTCAATTGTTCTGACGCAGCAGGACCCTCACCGGTTCCGCCCGCCCCCGCGAGAGAATCTACAAGACGGCCCTCGGAACCCTAATATCGAATATGTGCCGGCAATCGATCTGAACAGCGACCTCGGCGAGAGCTACGGTGCTTGGACCCTCGGCGACGACGTCGCGATGCTGAACCTCGTGACCAGCGCCAACGTGGCCTGCGGTTTCCACGCGGGTGATCCCGCGACACTGTGGGCGTGTTGTTCCGCGGCGTCCGAGTTGACGGTCCGGATCGGCGCGCAGGTGGGCTACCACGACCTCGCCGGGTTCGGACGCCGGTTCATCGACGTCGCACCGCGCGATCTGACGGCCGACGTCGTCTACCAGATCGGCGCCCTCGACGGTCTCGCCCAGGTCTCCGGGTCCGCGGTGGCGTACGTGAAACCGCACGGCGCGCTGTACAACGCGATCGTGCATCACCGCGAGCAGGCCCGCGCGGTGGTCGCGGCGGTGACCGCGTACGACGACACGCTTCCGGTTCTCGGTCTGCCCGGTTCGGTGTTCCTGGAGGAGGCCGAGAAGGCCGGACTGCGGACGGTCACCGAGGCGTTCGCGGACCGCGCGTACACGCCCGAGGGAACGCTGGTCCCTCGCGGGACGGACGGCGCGGTCCTGCACGATCCGGCGGTCGTGGCCGAGCGGGTCCGCAGACTCGTCGTCGATCACACCCTCGAAGCGGTCGACGGCACCGTCCTCGCGGTCACCGCCGAATCCGTCTGCGTGCACGGCGATACGCCCGCCGCGGTCGAGATGGCCACCGCCATCCGGTTGTTGCTCGACGCCGAGGGCGTCACGGTGGAGCCGTTCGTGTGATGCGCATCCTCGACGTCGGAGAAAGCGCGATCCTTGCCGAGTTCGAGGATCAGGGCACCGTGCTCGCGCACTTCCGTGCTCTCGACGACTCCCGGCCGCCCGGTGTCCGGGAGGTGATACCGGCGGCGCGCACCATCCTGGTGCGGTTCGACCACGGCGCGACGAGTCGCGACCGCGTCGCCAAGTGGGTGCGGAGAACGGAACCGGCGGCGGCGGTCGCCGAGGACGCCCCGGAGGAGGTCCGGATCGCCGTGCGCTACGACGGGCCCGACCTCGAGGACGTGGCCGAACTGACCGGGCTCGGTGTCGACGGCGTCGTCGCCGCACACACCGGAACACCGTGGACGGTGGCGTTCTGCGGCTTCGCCCCCGGTTTCGGATACCTCACCGGCGGTGCACCCGAATTGCACGTGCCGCGCCGCTCGACGCCGCGGACCTCCGTCCCCGCCGGGACCGTGGCGCTCGGTGGGGAGTTCACAGGAATCTATCCCCGCAGTTCGCCCGGCGGGTGGCAGCTCATCGGGACCACCGACGAGACGATCTGGGATGCCGGGCGCACTCCCCCTGCCCTGCTCCGCCCCGGTGTGGTGGTGCGCTTCGCACCCGTGAGTACTTATTAACGTCGGGCGGTTAACAAGTACTCACAGGTCCAGGACCAGGCGGTGTCCCCTCGCCCGGGACACGCAGATCATCATGCTGTTGCACTGCGCGCGTTCGCTTTCGGTGAGGAGGTCGTCGCGGTGGTCGACGTCGCCGCCGAGGACCTTCACCTCGCAGGACCCGCAGATGCCCATCTCGCAGGACGACGGGTGGTCGATTCCGGCGTCGCGGACGGCCTCGAGCACCGTTTGGTCGGGCCGCACCGGGACGACTTTCTCGCTGCGGGCGAGTTCGACCTCGAATTCTCCGCTCGACTCGACCACGGGGGCCGCCGCCGCGAACCGTTCGAGGTGGAGGTCACCGGCGCGACCCGCCTGCGACATCCGTTCCACCAGCGCGTCCATGAGGGGTGTCGGCCCGCAGCAGTAGACCGCCGCCCCCGACGAGGACGCCACGACGGACTCCAGATCGAGGTGACCGTGCGTGTCCTGCGGCACCAACCGCACCGCGGACGGGTCCAATTCGCTCACGAATGCGAAGTGCTCGGCGGTGCGGGCGCCGTACACCAGTTCCCAGGTGCGACCGCGCCGCTGCACTTCGCGGATCATCGGCAGCATCGGGGTGATGCCGATGCCGCCGGCGACGAAGACGTACCGTTCCGCTTCTGCCAGCGCGAAGTTGGAGCGTGGCCTGCCGATCTCGACGAGTCGGCCCGGACGCAGCTCGCGATGGACCTCCACCGAACCGCCCCGGCCTGCGGGCAGTTCGAGGACGGCGATGCGGTAGCGGGACTCGTCCGCCGGGTCGCCGCACAGCGAGTACTGCCGGATCGTGCCCGACGGCAGGTGCACGTCGACGTGGGCGCCCGGTTCCCAAGCGGGCAGCGCGGCACCGTCCGGGTGGGCGAACTCGTAGGAGGTGATCGACTCGGCCTCCCGGCGGGCTACGACCACACGCAACCGAAGGGTGTGCGGATCAGACGAACTCGTTGACATGACTGCCGTCCTTGACGCGGTTCATCAGTTCGGTGAACGAGCGCCGGTAGTTGAGGGTGAACAGATCGGCGGGCACGGAGAATTCCTGGAACTCCGAATCCCAGGGGATCTCTCGGGGTTCGATGAATTCGACGATCGGGATGTCCTCGAGGTACACCATCTCCTCGACGCGCAGGCATTCCTCGAGGTCCGCGCCACGGTAGCCCACCTCGTTGGCGACGCCCCAGAAGATCTTGACGTGCTCGTAGTCGATCGGCGAGGGGAACCCGGCGACGACGCGGCGTCCCAGCTTCTCGTAGTGATACGTGATGGACGCGAGACCCGGTGCGGAGCAGCGGTACCGCATCATGCAGTTTCCGTCGTTGGCCCAGTCGCCGGAGCCGGCGTCGAGGGGCCGGTCCATCCAGACGTCGAGGCCGTCCCGGTTGACGTTCAGCGGTTCGACGACCTCCGGGGTCGGGCCCATCGACACCTTGTGGACGAACGGAAAATGTGCGACGTCGCGGAAGTTCTCGATCGTCACCCCGACGCCCACGGACGAGTCGATGGGTTCGGCGGCAAGCCATTCGAGGTCGAGGCCCTGCCACTCCTCGATCTCGTACATGTCGCGGATCGGGTCCTCGAGCACCGTCCAGACGTGGCCGAACCGTTCGACCGCGGGGTAGGTGGTGATCGAGGCGCGCGGCGGGATCTTGCCCTGATCCGCCAGGGACGGGATGCGGCTGCAGCTGCCGTCGGTGCTCGAGAACTCCCAGCCGTGGTAGGGGCAGCCGATCGAATTCCGGCGCACTTCGCCCATGGACAGGTCGCCGCCGCGGTGCGGGCAGCGCCGGGACTGCACCGAGATCCGCCCCTCGCCGTCGCGGTAGATCACCAGGTTGACGCCGAGAAGTGTGGCCGTCTGGGGCTTGTCGAGGTCGCAGAGGCGCGCGACGGGGAACCAGGAGCGGCGCATCGACGCTTCGGCCAGTTCACGTTTGGTCGGGGTGGGGATCGAGGTGGTCACGAGGGTCCTTTCGGGGAGTTCAGGCGCCGACGACGAGCGCTCCACCGTTGACCGCGAGGGTCTGACCGGTGATGAAGGCGGCTCCGTCGGAAACGAGGAAGGCGACGGCCGCGGCGATTTCGTGGGCGTCGCCGAGACGGCCGAGGGGGACGGCGGCGAGTTCTTCGGCGTAGACGTCGTCGGGGACCATCCGGGTGTGGATCGCGCCCGGGGCGACGGCGTTGACGAGGATCTTCTGCGAGACGAGTTCGGAGGCAAGTGCCTTCATCAGCCCGAGTTGCGCGGTCTTGGACACCATGTAGCCGTAGGAGTGCCCGTCCGGCACCTGCCCCCACTGCGAGGAGATGAAGATGACGCGGGGCGCCTCGCTGCGGGCGAGGAGCGGCGCGGCGGCCCGGGTGACGGCGTACGGCCCGAGGACGTTGACGTCCAGGTAGGGCCGCAGGTTCTCGACGGGTGTGTCGCCGAGAGTCTTCCAGTCGTGCATGATGCCGGCGTTGTGGACCAGGATGTCGAGGCGACCGAAGTTGTCGTTCGCGACGGCGACGACCCGCTCACCGGCGTCCGGTGCGGTGACGTCCAGTTCGAGGCATTCGACGCGGCGGCCGGTGCTGTCGCGGATCTCCTTGGCGACCGCCGACAGTTCCGCGGCGTCGAGGTCGGCGACGATCAGGTCGGCGCCGCGGGCCGCGAGGGTCCGCGCGTGTGCAGCACCCATCCCCCGGGCCGCGCCGGTGACCAGTGCGACGCGGTCGTCCAGCCGGACACCGGGAATCGCTGTGAGACTCATGCTTTCGATCCCACGATGTGCGGCTCGGTGACGTACAGCATGTTGCCGTCGGGGTCGAAGAACGGGCGGTACTGGTACCAGGTGCCGCTGGGGTGCTTCCACTGGATCCGTTCGTCGACCCATTCGACCTGCCCGTCGAGCGCGGCCTCGGCCTCGTCGAGGCTGTCGACCTCGAACGCGATCGAGTCGTAGCCGGGCGCGTTGTCGGGGTTGACCGCGGTGCGGCGCGGCGCATGTTCGCCCACTTCGGATTTGAAGATGTACAGCGTGACGTTGCCCATGTCGATCGCCGCCCACTCCTCGTCCTTCTCGTACGGAAGGTGGAAGGGGAGCCCGAGGACGCCGTGGTAGAACTCCACCAGGGCGTCGACATCGCGTGTGAGGATGTCCATGTTGTCGATGCGCTTCAGTTTCAGCACGGTGTTCTCCTTGGTCGGTGCCGCGAAATCGGCGGGAATGGTGCAGGGCCCACCGGAATGGGCGGTCAGGGTTCCGTTCTCGACGTCGAGCGAGACGGTGGCGAGGGTTTCGAAGCGTGCCGACGCCGGCAGCGCCGGATCGACGTGACAGCACGTCGCTCCGCCGCCGAGCAGGTGCGACGTCATCGCCTCGACAACCGCGGGTGCGTCGACGTCCGGCCTGCCGGCCAGTCGACGGCGGAGCATGTCGAACCGGATCACGGTGTCCGGTCCGTCCCGGAGTTCCCTGTCGTGCAGGTTCGCCGGACTGCTGAGGAAATGGTTGGTGTGGACGAGGAGGCCGTCGGGGTCCGGCAGGGCGTACCCGATTCCGCCGGGGTTGAGTTCGACGCTCACGGCAGCGGATTCACCGCCGGTGCTCGCGACGAGCGTCAGCGACGTCGATGCGGACACCTCCGCCTGGGCGAGCCGGACGAGCGCGTGGTTGAGATCGCGCGACTCGTCGAGCACGGCGCGGGCGAGCACGTGCACCGGGACGCCGATCCCGTTCCCGTCCCCGGTGTGGTGGAGGATGTTGAAGTGCACGCCGAGGCCGCGGTCGTTGACGCCGATCTTGCCGACGATGCCGTATTCGGTGACGGTGGTGGTCAGGTGACCGTTGTCGTGCGGAATCTCCCAGACCAGCCACAGGTCGGCGAGTTCGGCGAACCAGTCCCATGCCTGCACGGAAACCGGTGCCGCCCCGCCCCGGAGCCGGACGACCGTCGAGCACTCGCTCGGCGTGGTCGAGCCCACTGCCGCAAGCACTTCGGTACGCGCATTGATCGCCGCAACCCCGGTCACCGGCAGACCGGCGCCCTCCGCGATGCCGGCGATCTCGTCGGCGAGCACGGGTGCGGCTGCCGTGATCCGCTCGAGGGCGAGGGTCCCCCAGTGATCGAGGTCGACGGCCTCGCCGGCGGCGCGGTCGAACAACCGCTGGTACGCGGCCACGGATTCACCGATCTGTTCCGCGTGGACGCTGCCGAACTCATATCCTCGATCCCACGGCCGGGTCTGCGCGGACCGGAACCGGCGCGTCACGACGCCACCCGCAGCCGCGGCGCCACCAGTTCGGCGACCTCGTCGAGGCGGGCGAACCACACGTCGCCGGATTCGGCCATGTGCGCCACCACCTGCTCGAACTGGGCGAGCCGGTAGGGGCGTCCGATGACCTCGGGATGCATGGTGAAACTCGTGTGCCTGCGTTCGGCGCGGGCCGACTCGAATTCGGCTGTCCAGCAACGACGCAGCTCTTCGGGGTCGGCGACGTTTCCACCCCCGTCGATGTTCCAGCCGAAGCGCGGCCAGTCGTCGAGCGACCAGTGGACGGGTAGTTCGAGGATCTCGAGGCCGTCCCACGACTCGACGTACGGGCGGTCGTCGCCCATGCAACTGGAGTCGTAGAGGAATCCGCGTTCGACGAGCAGTCCGAACGTCTCGGGGGTGAGTTCCCAGGACGTGGAGCGGTATCCCCGCGGCCGCGGGACGCCGAGCCGCTCGAGAGCTTCGAGGCCCCTGTCGATCTCGTCGATCTGCTGCTGCTCGCTCACCTTGTCGCTGCGCAGGTGCAGGTGTCCGTGGTGGCCGATCTCGTGGCCCGCGTCCAGCAGGCTCTCCACCATCGCGGGATGGTGCTGCGCGGTGTGTCCGGGGACGAAGAACGTGGCCGGAATGTCGTAGCGGCCGAGCAGGTCGAGGATGCGCGGCACTCCGCGCGTGACGCCGTAGCGGCCCTCGGACAGGATGGTCAGACGGCGCGCGTACTCGTCGCCCTCCCCGAGCCAGCCGGCCTCCGCGTCGACGTCGAAGGTCAACGACACTGCGGCGGCCTTGCTGCCCGGCCAGTCTGCGGTGGGAAAGTCCTGAATCGTCAAGACACGCTCCTCTGATTGCGCCGCTTCGGCGGCGGGTGTGACTCGATGCTGCGCATTTCGGCATCCAATGCGGATTGATTCAACGCTTTGCGTGTTGAAGACCACATTAACAGCGCGCAAACCGCCACACAACCCCAGAAATATTAAAACTTTGCGTCGAACTCCGACGCTCCTGCTGCGCATTGCGCAGCGTCAGTCGCCGCTCTGCGGTTCACCGTCCCGCAGCGCCGCGTAGACAGCAGGGCGGGACCGTCGCATCCTCAGGGCGACGACCACACCGACGCCGTACGCAGCGATGACCAGCCCTCCGATGATCAACGCGCCCAGCCGATCTCCGATGAGGAGTTCGAAGTTGGCCACGACGAGAGCGACCACCGCGAGCAGACCGAGGATCGCGAGCGACGGTGCCACGACCGTGTGCCACCGGCGCTTGTCGAGATCGTGCATGCGGAAGAACACAATGACCGCCAAGTTGGTGAGCGCCATGAGCAGGACGATCCCGAGCGTCGCCGCACCGGACAGCCACGTGTACGCCTGAGTGATCGGGTCGATACCGCTGACCGCCACCACCGCGAGCAGCACTCCGGAGATCGCGGTCAGGACGATCGACGAGCGCGACGGCGCCCCGTACTTCACGCTGACCCGGCCGAGCGTCGACGGCAGCACTCCCATCGAGCCGAGGGTGAACTGGTATCGCGTGATGACGTTGTGGAACGACAGGACGCACGCGAAGACGCTGGTCACCACGAGGAGTTGCATGACGTCGTGCACGACCGTCCCCGCGTACCGGGTGGCGAGGGCGAACACCATGTTCACGGGATCGTCCGACGCCGTGTCCACCGCATCGGACACACCGGCACCGACGACCACCGCCCACGCGGACAGCGCGTAGAACGCACCGATCGACACCACCGCGACATACGTTGCCCGCGGAATGGTGCGGTCGGGGTCGCGCGCCTCGTTTCGGAACACGGCCGTGGCCTCGAACCCGAAGAAGGCGAAGAACGCGAACATCAGACCTAGTCCGGGCGAGCCGTCGAACACCGTGGTCGGCAGCACGGGCGCGGCGGTCAGTCCTGCGGCGCCGCCCTTGACCAGGATGGCGACATCAAGCACGACCACGATGAGCGCCTCCGCGATCAGGAGTACCCCGAGGACCTTGGAACTGAGTTCGATGTCGCGGTACCCGAGCACGGAGACGATCCCGAAGGCCGCGAACGAGAACACCCACCAGGGGACGTCGACATGGAGGTACTGCGCGGCGGCGTTGCTCGCCGCCACACCCTGATAGGAGTAGACGGCGATGAGGAGCATCGAATACGACACGAGCGCCAGCAACGCGGCACCCAGCCCGTTCACCCGCCCGAGCCCGGCCTGCACGTACGAGTAGAACGCCCCCGCATTGCGGACGTGCCTGCTCATCAGCGTGTACCCCACCGCGAACAGTGTGAGGATGACGGCGGCGATCAGGAAGAACAGCGGCGCACCGATGCTGCCGCCGAACGCGATGACGATGGGCACCTGGGCGGCGACCACGGCGAGCGGCGCGGCAGCGGCCACCACCATGAAGACGATGGCGCCGACGCCCAATCCGCGGTTCAGGGGATGCGCACTCTGGCCGCGATCGGGGCCGTTCGGTCCGGCACCGCCATTCGCGGACAGCGAGGAGTGGGAAGTCATGATTCTGCCGTTCTCGTGAGAAGGGGCGATGCGCGCGCGGCGCACCGGAAACACGAAGGCGGCACCTCGACGCCGTTGTCGAGGTGCCGCTTTTCGGCGCGGGACCCGTTGCGTTACAGCAGGGTCCAGGCTTCGGTGAGGACGCTGCGCAGGATGCTTTCGATCTCGTCGAATTCGGCCTGCCCGCAGATCAACGGGGGTGCCAGTTGGATGACCGGGTCGCCGCGGTCGTCGGCCCGGCAGTACAGACCGGCGTCGAACAGGGCGGTGGAGAGGAACCCGTGCAGGATCCGCTCGGCCTCCTCGTCGCTGAACGACTCCTTGGTGGTCTTGTCCTTGACCAGTTCGATGCCGTAGAAGAAGCCCTCCCCGCGCACGTCCCCGACCATCGGCAGATCCAACAGTTTGTCGAGGGTGGCTCTGAACGCCGGCGCCTGCTCCGCGACGTGCGCGTTGAGGCCCTCGCGTTCGAAGATGTCCAGGTTCGCCAGCGCCACCGCCGCGGAGACCGGGTGCCCGCCGAAGGTGTAGCCGTGCGCGAACATCGACGTCCCGTCCNCGAAT
>NZ_NHML01000047.1:0-40158 GCF_002165735.1 Rhodococcus sp. NCIMB 12038 | reverse complement strand
ATCATGGACGGCATCGTGATGGGCGGCGGGGTCGGGGTGTCGGCGCACGGCAGTGTGCGGATCGTGACCGAGCGGTCGATGATCGGGATGCCCGAGACCGGGATCGGGTTCGTTCCCGACGTCGGCGGCACGTTCCTGCTGGCCCGCACCCCGGGAGAGTTGGGCACCCACATCGCGTTGACCACGGCACGCCTGAGTGCGGGGGATGCGATCGCGTGCGGGTTCGCCGACCACTTCATCCCCTCCGCCAAGATCGAGGCGTTCGTCGAGGCGCTGTCGACTACGACGATCGACGAGGCGTTGGCGGAGTTCACCGAACCGGCCCCCGAGTCGGACCTGCTGGCCCAGCAGGGCTGGATCGATGCCGCGTATTCCGCGGACTCGGTTGCGGAGATCGTGGCCCGGCTGCAGGCCAGTGCGGTGCCGGAGGCGCAGAAGGCGGCCGAGCAGGTGCTGTCGAAGTCGCCGACCGCGTGCGCGGTCACGTTGGCGTCGCTGCGCCGGGCCCGCGTGGCGGGCAGTCTCGAGGAGGTGCTGAACGAGGAGTTCCGGGTGTCCGTGGCGTGCCTGGGTTCGGCCGATCTGGTCGAGGGGATCCGGGCGCAGGTCGTCGACAAGGACCGCAACCCGCACTGGTCGCCCGCGACGATCGACGACGTGACCGACGCCGACGTCGCCACGTTCTTCGCACCCCTCGGCGACCTCGAACTCGGCCTGACAGCACCTACGACAACCGGAGATCAGCAATGACCGACTACGACACCATCCTCCTCGACCGCAAGGGCCGGGTCGGGATCATCACCCTCAACCGCCCGAAAGCGCTGAACGCGTTGAACTCCCAACTGCTGCGCGAACTCGTCACGGCAATCGAGGAACTCGACAGCGACAGCGACATCGGCGCGATCCTCATCACCGGGTCCGACCGGGCGTTCGCCGCCGGCGCCGACATCAAGGAGATGCAGACCAAGTCGTACATGGACGTGTACCTCGACGACTTCTTCTCCATCGGCGACCGCATCGCCGCCGCCCGTAAACCCATCGTTGCCGCCGTGGCGGGATATGCCCTCGGCGGCGGATGCGAACTGGCGATGATGTGTGACATCCTGCTCGCCGCCGACACCGCCAAGTTCGGTCAGCCCGAGATCAAACTCGGTGTCATCCCCGGCATCGGCGGCTCGCAGCGCCTCACGCGTGCCGTCGGCAAGGCCAAGGCGATGGAACTGTGCCTGACGGGCCGGAACATGGACGCCGTGGAGGCCGAACGCGCCGGACTCGTCGCCCGCATCGTCCCGGCCGCCGATTTGTTCGACGAAGCGCTGGACACGGCCACCACCGTCGCCGAGATGTCGCTGCCCGTCGCGATGATGGCGAAGGAAGCGGTCAACCGGTCCTTCGAGACCACCCTCAGCGAGGGAATTCGCTTCGAGCGACGCGTATTCCACTCGACATTCGCCACCGAGGACCAGAAGGAAGGCATGGCCGCGTTCGTCGAAAAGCGGTCGCCGGAGTTCACCCACCGGTAGTCCCCCGCCCGACCCGAACACCCCGCACCGAGCATTCGGTGCGGGGTGTTCGTGTTTGCGCCCCGGGCGGCTCCGCCGCTAGACCGGCACGACTGCCGAATCATCCTCCACCGGCTGAGCTTTCGACCGACGGTCGACTGCAGTGGCGACGAGGAGGACGGCAAGCGCGGCCACGGTGAGTGCCGCTCCCATCCAGATCGGGGAGGTGAAGCCGAGTCCCGCTGCGATGGTGATGCCGCCGAGCCAGGCTCCGAGTGCGTTGCCTACGTTGAAGGCGGCGATGTTGGCGCCGGATGCCATGGTCGGCGCCTGCGCCGCGTAGTTCATGATGCGCATCTGCAGTCCGGGGACGGTCGCGAATCCGAAGAGTCCCATGAGGAACAGGGCCACGATCGTCATCGGCTTGCTGCCAGCCGTGAGGGCGAATACGACGAGCACGACGGTGAGCACGGCGAGAACGGTGGTCAGGGTTCGGGTGAGCGCCTTGTCGGCGGCGCGTCCGCCGAGGACGTTACCGACGAACAGGCCGCCGCCGAAGAGCACGAGCAGCCACGGGACGCTGGTCGACGCGAAGCCGCCGACCTCGGTGAGGGTGAACGCGATGTAGGTGAACGCACCGAACATGCCGCCGAATCCGAGGATGGTGACGGCGATCGAGAACCACACCTGTGGGTTCCGGAAGGCCCGCAGTTCGCCGCGCAGACCGGCGGTTTCGGGCGCCTCCGCCGCACGGGACACGGACGGCACCAGCGCGGTGATACCGATCAGCGCCACGACGCCGATGACAGTGATGGCCCAGAACGTGGAGCGCCAGCCGAACTGCTGGCCGAGGAACGTGCCGAACGGGACGCCGAGCACATTGGCGATGGTGAGTCCCGCGAACATCGTCGCGATGGCCGCGGCCCGCTTGCTCGCGGGCACGAGGTCGGCGGCGAGAACCGATCCGATGCCGAAGAACGCGCCGTGGCACAGGGCCGCGAGGACGCGTCCACCCATCATCACCTCGTAGGTCGGGGCGATCGCCGACAGGAGGTTGCCGCCGATGAACAGCACCATCAGCGACTGGAGGACTGTTTTGCGGTCGAAGCGGGTGACCGCCGCGGTGATGACGATGGCCCCGATGGCGACGGAGAGGGCATAGCCGGAGATGAGGTAGCCGGCCACCGATTCGCTCACCTGGAAATCGGCCGACACCTCCGGCAGCAGTCCCATGATGACGAATTCGGTGAGACCGATCCCGAAGCCGCCCATTGCGAGGGCGAGCAGACCCAGTGGCATCGCAGCCACTCCTTTCGTACAGCTTCGAAGAGATAAGAGCGCTAGCTCGAATACCGCGTCTGCATTAGTTGCAAGCGCGCCATAAATAGTTGCACACGCCTGATATGTGCGCAAGCTGGTATTCTGACCTGGCACTCGTATCCACAGGAGGTGGCCATGGCAGTCGCTGACGACGCCGTCGAGATCCGGTCGCAGGGATGGCGCACGCTCGCGGCCCTGCACGGTCTGCTCGAGGCGGAACTCGAACGCGCCCTGCAGCGGGGTCACGACCTCTCGGTGGTCGAGTACACGGTGCTCGACGCACTGAGCCGCCAGGACGGCTGGCACATGCGGATGGCTCAGCTCGCCCGCGCGGCCGCGCTGAGCAGCAGTGCCACCACCCGGCTCGTGAACCGGCTGGAGAACCGCGGGTTGCTCACCCGGATCCTGTGCGACGACGACCGTCGCGGCATCTACACCGAACTCACGCCCGCGGGCCGGGCGGCGCTGGACGAGGCGCGTCCCACCCACGACGCCACCCTGGAGTCGGCGCTGGACCGGGCCGCCGAGGTTCCCGAACTCGCCCACCTCGCCCGCGCCCTGCACGAGCTCCCCGCGTAGGTGAGTGGCGCGGCGTGCCGGGGCACACCGCGCCACTCACGTCAGGACAACGGCGTGAAGTCGCGCGACGCGATGTACTCCGGCCGCGGCCGCGGTGCGGCGAACGGCGCGACGAGCGTGTTCTCGACACTGTTGAACACGAGGAACAGATTCGACCGCGGGTAGGGCGTGATGTTGTTGCCCGACCCGTGCATGACGTTGGAGTCGAACCACAGCGCGGTGCCCGCCGCACCGGTGAACTGGTCGATCCCGAACTCCGCGGCCATCCGGGTCACGTCCTCCCGGCGCGGAACCCCGACCTCCTGCTCGACGAGGGACGACGTGTAGTTGTCGTCGGGGGTGGCGCCGACGCACTGGACGAACCGCTTGTGCGAACCGGGCATCACCATCAGCGACCCGTTGAACGGGTAGTTCTCGGTGAGGGTGATCGAGCAGCTGACGGCCCGCGGCACGGGGAGCCCGTCCTCGGCGTGCCAGGTCTCGAAGTCCGAGTGCCAGTAGAAACCGGTGCCCTTGAAGCCGGGCATGGAGTTGATCCGGCTCTGGTGGATGTAGACGTCGGAGCCGAGAAGTTGCCGCGCGCGGTCGAGAATCCGGCCGTCGCGGATCAGCGCGGCCACCACGTCGCTGCGCCGGTGGACGTCGAAGACGGACCGGACCTCGTCGGTGCCGCGTTCGGTGATGACGCGACCGCTGTCGCGCATCGACGGATCCCGGGACAGCCGGTCGAGTTCCTCCCGGCACGACGTCACTTCGCCGTCGCCCAGGACGTGGTCGACGATGGTGAAGCCGCGTGCCTCGTGTCCGGCGAGGGCGGCCGCGTCGAAGGGGCCGTCCGCGGGTTCACCCCAGACGGCGGGTTCGTTCCGTTGGAGCATCGACGGCTCGGAGAGGATCCGAGTGGGGTACCGATCGTGACTGTTGGTGGATCCCTGAACCTCAGCTACCTGAGTCATTGCCCCTCCTCGGCAGTTACCTCTACTGCACTGTCGCTATGACGACAGCGTCTTCTGATCGGCGCGGAGCCGCTGGACGGCGTCGTCCAGGTGTTCGGCGAGCAGTTTCTGCACCTCGCCTGCCGTGCCCGACCGGATCGCCTCGCGCAGGGTCGCGTGTTCCTGCGCCTGCTCGCGGATGTCGTCGTAGGTGGTCTGCAACGCACCCAGGCACATCCGGGTCTCGATCAGCAGCGTCCGCGCCGCGCGGATGAGCCGCGGGCTCTGCGCGCTCTCCACCAGGATCTGGTGGAACTGCTGATCGGCGTCCGAGACGGCGGCGGCGTCGCCGCGCTCGGCCGCGGCCTGCATCACGAGGACGGTGGGTTCGAGCGCCAGGTAGGTGGCTTCCCGGCGACCGTCGGCGAGAATCATCTCGAGGGCCCCGCGCTCGATGACCGACCGGCTGCGGTACACGTCGACGACGTCGTCGAGGCTCAGTTCCGTCACGAAGATCCCGCGGTGACGGATGCTGTGCAGTATGCCCTCGGACACGAGTCTCTGCATGGCTTCGCGCAGGGGTCCGCGCGAGACCTGGAAGTGCGCGGCCAGTTCCGCCTCGCCCAGCTGTGCACCCGGTTCGAGGGCACCCTTCATGATGGCGACCCGCAGGCGGTCCGCGATGAATTCGGCAGTCGATTGACGACTGACGGGTTCCAGGTCAGTCAGAGCCATGACTGTGGCCTTTCTCGAACAAGGTTCCTAACGACGGTTGCACCGCCGTGTGGCCCGCAAGACGCAGGCCTTCCCAGATGGTCACCTGGTTTGCCGTGAGGACCGGCTTGCCGAGGCGCTGCTCGAGAGTACTCAGCGCGCCCAGCGTCCTCATGGCCGTGTCGGGGATGAGCAGGGCTTCGGCGTCCGGGTGGTCGTTCTCCACCGCGAGTTCCACTACGGATTCGGGGCTGAGCTGACCGACCTCGGCGGCGGTGTCGATCCCCGCGCTCGACATCGACAGCACCTCGATGCCGGCGGCGGCGAGGAATTCGACGAACAGCTTCGCGACGTCCTCCGGGTAGCTCGCGGCCACCGCGACCCGGGTGATCCCCAGGGCGTGCAGGGCGTTGACGAACGCGAAACTGGTGCTGGACGTGGGCACCCCGGTGGCGGCGGCGAGCGTCTCGGCCTGCTGCTTCGCGCCGTCGGGGCCGTAGACGAAGCTGCCCGACGTGCACGCCCACACGACGGCGTCCGGCTTCTCGTCGGCGAGCAGTGCGGCCCCGCCGGCGAGTTTCTCCGGGCTGCCGAGGTCGAGCAGTTCGGGCACGGCGTGCAGGTCGGTGCCGTAGATGTGCACGACCGGCAGATCCACTCCGAGCATCTCCGCGGCGAAGGGGTAGTCGTCTTCGGCGGCGTGGTCCGGGTAGATGAATCCCACAGTGGGTGTCGGCGTGCTCGTCATGCGTTCTCCTCTTTTCGTGTCGTGAGGGGGTGTGTCAGAAGACGTTGCGGAGCCACTTGCCGGGCCCTGTCATGGGGAGTTTCATCCGGCCCAGACAGGCCCAGATCGTGAGTTGGTTGGCGGTGAGGACCGGTTTGCCGAGTTCCTGCTCGATCGGGGCGATGATGTCGTAGGTCGGCAGGTTGGTACAGCTGACGAAGATCGCCTCCGACCGGGGGTCGTCCGCCGCGATGATCCGTTCGGCGATCGTGCGGTAGTTGACCTTCCAGATGCCGCCGCCGAGCCCGAGGTGATCGGAGCGCACCACCTCGGTGCCGGCCTCGTTCAGGAACGCGTGTAACCGTTCGGTCAGCGGGGCGTCGTACGGCGTGATCACCGACAGCCGGCTGAGCTCGAGGTGTTCGATCGCCTCGACCAGCGCCCCGGACGTGGTGACCGCGTGCAGGGCGCCTGCCTCGCAGATCGCGTCGCACAGCGTTCGCTCGTAGTCGAGGCCCTTGATGAAACTTCCCGACGTGCACAGATAGGCCACGACCTCCGGCTCGACGTGCAGGACGTCGCGCGTCGCCGCCATGAGGTGTCTTCGTTCGGATACGAGTTCGGCCATCTCCAGGCTGACGGGCACGGGTTCGTACGGCGTGCGCGCCAGATGCAGGCTCACCTCGAGGGGAGCCCAACGCCAGAGTTCACGTTCGAGGGCCAGGTCGAACGGGGCGATGATGCCTATTCCCCGTTGCGCGATCGGCCCTTCGAATTCGGGAATGTTCAGTTCCAACACCAGGCCTCACCTTCGTTTCGGCCGCGCCCGAGCATTATCAGATTGTTGACAATCATACGAGTTACTCTTACGGTGTCAACGTGAGTCGGAACCCGATCGTCGCGGTGCTACATGCCCACGTTCTGCCGAGCGACGAACTCATGGCACCGGTCGCGTCCCGTGCCGAAGTTCGCTACACCGGCAGGGCGGGGCTGAGTGACGCCCTCGACGGCGCGGACGTGCTGTTCCTCTACGACTTCCTCACCGACGCGGTGCCCGGAGCGTGGCATGCCGCCGGTTCCCTGCAGTGGTTGCACATCGCCGCGGCCGGCGTCGATCCCGTCATGTTCCCCGAGGCCCGCGACAGCGACGTCACGATCACCAACTCCCGGGGCGTGTTCGACGGGGCGATCGCCGAGTACGTGCTCGCCCAGATCCTCTCGTTCGCGAAGGATCTGCCGGGTTCGCTCCGACTGCAGCAGTCCCACACGTGGCAGCACCGCGAATCCGAGCGGATCGCGGGCCGCACCGCCCTGATCGTCGGCACCGGACCCATCGGCCGCGCGATCGCCCGGCTTCTCCGCGCCGCGGGGATGAAGGTCAGTGGGTCGGGTCGCACCGCCCGCAATGCCGATCCCGACTTCGGGACGGTCACCGCCACGGAAGACCTTCCGAATCAGCTCGCCGTCGCCGATTACGTGATCGCAGTGGCCCCGCTCACCGAGCAGACCCGCCACCTGTTCCGCGATACGACGTTCGCCGCGATGAAGCCGGGCGCGCGGTTCGTCAATGTGGGACGGGGTGAGCTCGTGCGCACCGACGACCTCGTCGCCGCGCTGCGGGCGGGAACGATCGCGGGCGCCGCGCTCGACGTGTTCGACACGGAACCACTGCCCGCGGACCATCCGCTCTGGGACATGCCGAACGTGTCGATCACACCCCACAATTCGGGCGACTTCGCCGGCTGGCGAGACGACCTCGTCACCGTGTTCACCGACAATTTCGAACGCTGGGTGACGGGGTACCCGCTCGAGAACGTAGTTGACAAGCATCTCGGGTACGTACCGAGCCGATGATGACAGGGCCCGAACGTCCAGGCTGAAGGAGTTCTCATGAATCCCACCGACATGACCGCCGTCGAACTGGTCACGGCCTACTCGTCCGGAGAACTTTCGCCGGTGGAAGCCACGCAGGCGATGCTCGACGCCATCACCGAGCGCGACCGCGCCATCAATTCCTATTGCCTCGTCGACGAGGAGCGGGCGCTCGCGCAGGCCCGGAATTCCGAGGAGCGCTGGAACACCGGCTACTCCAAGGGGCTGCTCGACGGCGTCCCGATCTCCATCAAGGACATCTTCCTGACGGACGGCTGGCCGACGCTCCGCGGATCGCAGGCCGTCGACGAGGACCAGCCGTGGGATGTCGACAGTCCCGTGGCCGCCCGCCTGCGCGAGGACGGGATGGTGTTCCTCGGCAAGACCACGACCCCCGAGATCGCCTGGAAGGCCGTCACCGACAGCGCCCTGTGCGGGATCACCCTCAACCCGGCCGACCCGACCAAGACGGCCGGTGGTTCTTCGGGCGGCAGTGCCGCGGCGGTCGCGGCGGGTCTCGGCCCCTGCTCCGTCGGCACCGACGGCGGCGGCAGTGTGCGGATCCCCGCGTCGTTCTGCGGCGTCGTCGGTTTCAAGCCCACCCACGGCCGGATCCCCCTGTTCCCGGCGAGCCCGTTCGGGCCGCTGGCGCACGCAGGCCCGATCACCCGCACCGTCGAGGACGCGGCACTGCTGATGGACATCCTGTCGCTGCCCGACCCGCGCGACCCGACGTCGCTGGCCCCGTTCCCGACGACGTTCCGCGGCGAGATCGGCCGCGACGTGGTCGGACTCGGCGTCGCGTACTCCCCCACGCTCGGTTACGTGACCGTCGATCCGGAGGTCCGGGCGATCGTCGACCGAGCTGTGCAGGCGATCGACGCCGCGGGTCTGCCGGTCACCGCCGCCGACCCCGGGTTCGGTGATCCGATCGACGCCTTCGAACTGTTGTGGGCGGCCGGGGCCGCGGCCATGCTGAAGAACTTCCCGGACGGGGCACGCGACAAGGTCGACCCGGGTCTCGGCAAGGTGTGGGAACGGGGCGAGAAGTTCAGCGCGGTGGACTATCTCGACGCTCGCGCGGTCGCCGCGGACATCGGCATCACGATGGGCAAATTCCATCTGACGCACAATGTCCTGCTCACACCCACCGTCCCCATTCCGGCTTTCGAGGCGGGCTACGACGTGCCGCCGGGCAGCGACCTCACCGGGTGGCCGCAGTGGACGCCGTTCACGTACCCGTTCAACCTGACGCAGCAACCGGCGATCAGCATCCCGGTCGGACGCACCGCGGCGGGTCTTCCTGTGGGCCTGCAGATCATCGGCCCCCGGCATTCGGACGACCTCGTGCTCGCGGTCGCACGGTACGCGGAACACGTCCTCGGCTAGGTCGGCCGAAAAGCACCCGATTCGCGCGGCATCCGAGGATGATCGGGACTGGGCCCGGTGCTGCGAACGTCTGCTCTGCGGCCGGGTGACAGTTGCCTGACAGAAGTTTTCGGGGTCGGGGAGAGTAGATGACAGCAATGCCGGTGTCCGGGGTCCCGCCGCATTCGCCGCAGGACCGGGATCCGTTCGCCCCGGGCATGGTCGTCGCCACTCGATACACACTCCTCGGACGATTCGCCGGACCCGACTGGGTGCAGTGGTGGCACGCGCACGACACCGAACTGTGCAGGGACGTCTCGCTCAGCCTCGTCGAGTCGGCGCACCTCCGCGACACCGATACCCGTCCGAATCCGGTGGAGCGGTTCTGCCGGAACACCACTGGGACCAGCTTCAGCCACGAGGGGCGGATCGCGCAGGTCTACGACATCGCGGCGGTCGGCGACCGGATCGCCGTGGTCGCGGAATGGACGCCCGGATGGCGTCTCGCGGATATCGCGCGCACGGTTCCGCGGCCGTTGGACGCCGCGCGCATCGTGCGCGACCTCGCCGCCGCCACCGCGGACGCGCACCATTTCGGTGCCCGCATCTCACTCGATCATCCCAACCGGGTGCGGATCTCCCGTGACGGACTTGCGGTCCTCGCCTTCCCCGCCACCCTCGCCGACAGCAGCACGGCCGACGACGTCGCCGGCCTCGGCGCGCTGCTGTACACGCTGTTGCTCGGCACGTGGCCGCTGCCGCAGTCCGGCGAGACCCTCCCGGCCGGACTTCCCCCCGCCGGCCGTCGGGGTGACGGTTCCGTCGTCCCACCGCATCGGGTGCGGCCCACAATTCCCCACCGGCTGTCCGACGTCGCCGTGAACGCCCTCACCCGCCAACCCGGAATGGACACCGCGCAGGCGATGGTCGACGCCCTCGACCGGATGCTGTCCGACGCGCGGGCTCGGTCGGCTCCCGCGTTCGCCCCGAGGAAGAAGCTCCGCCCGAAGCCCGACGACCGGTCGGCCCGACCGCGGGCGCCGCTTCCCGCGATGAGCGCCGCGCTCGCCGTGGTCGTCGCGCTCGGCGCCGCCGGGTGGGCGATCAGCACCGCGTTCACCGCGTCGGACGCACCGCCCGCGGCCGTCGCGGACAGCACTCTCAGCGAGATCGCGCCCGCGCCGGAACCCGACCCGACGCCGCTGATCCCGTCGTCCGCGGCCGTCTACTCACCCCAGCACTTCCCCGACAACGGGACGAGGGCGTCGCTCGCGGTCGATGCGAACCCGGCAACGTTCTGGGCCACCGACCGCTACCCGCAGCAACTGCCGCCGACGACGGGCGGTGTCGGCCTGATCGTGTCGTTCCCGCAGCCCGTCGATCTGCGGACCGTCTGGATCGAATCCCCCACGCCGGGCACCCGGGTCGAGATCCGGACCGCGCCCGCCGCATGGGCCAACATCGGCCACACCCAGTTGCTCGGCGCCGCCACGCTCGCGCCCGGGGTCACCCGCATCGCCGCCCGGACGCCCGCACCCACCACCCGCGTCCTCGTCTGGATCTCCGGACTGTCCCCGGTCGATTCCGGATTCCAGTCGAGCCTGTCGGAGATCGGGTTCCTGGGCGGCGGCGCGTGAGTCGCGACATCTTCGGCCCCACCCAGCCGAACACGGGCAGCACCGCACGCGACCACCTCGCGAACGAACGCACCTATCTCGCGTGGCACCGCACCGGCATCAGTGTCGCCGCACTCGGGGTGGCGGTGGCGAAGTTCGCCCCGCACCGCGGCGACCACGCCATTGCCGCCGGATTCATCCTGATCGCCGCGGGCCTGCTGGTATCCGCCTACGGCACCTACCGCTACCGGGTCATCAGCAGGCAGCTCGAATCCGGGGTATTCGCGCCGGCGACGTTCGCCGCCGTCGTCACGTCCAGCGTCGTCACACTGCTCGCGCTCCTCGCCGTGCTGGTCCTACTCTGACCCGGCCTACTCTGATACGGGCACGGCCTCGACGCAGCGGAATCCGATGTGGCTCATCCCGGTGTCGACCATCTGCGGCCGCCGCGCCGCGGGCCGGTACCGGCGGCAGTAACCGTCGGCGCAGAGGAACGATCCACCTTTGATCACCCTCCGTGGAACCCGGAATTGGGGTTGGCGCGGGTCGAAGCTGTCCGACATGCCGGGCCCACGCGGATTGCGTGGCGCACAGCACGACTCCGCGGAACCACTGTGCCGCTCGGCGTACCAGTCGGCCGTCCACTCCCACACGTTTCCCGCCATGTCGAACAGTCCGTAGTCGTTGGGCCGATAGCTTCCGACGGCGGTCGTGGTGCCGTACCCGGGGTCGGCGCGCCACGGGAAGTCCCCGTGCCAGTAGTTCGCCGGCGGCGGGGATCCGGCGTCCGGGGCGTCGCCCCAGGTGAATTCGGCCTGGTCGAGACCGCCGCGCGCCGCCGCCTCCCACTGCGCCTCGGTGGGGAGGGACCGTCCGGCCCACTGTGCGTACGCGGCCGCGTCCTCGTGGGCGACGTGGACGACGGGATGTCGTTCACGGCCGGTGATCGTCGACGCCGGCCCGGTGGGTCGCTGCCAGGACGCGCCGACCGTCCAGGTCCACCACTGGCTCAGGTGCCGGAGGTCGACCGGTCCCCGGGTGGGGACGAACACCATCGATCCGGGTTGCAGATTTTCCGCGGGCGCCCCCGGAAAGTCGTCGGGGTCCAGCGGACGCTCGGCGACCGTGACGTAACCGGTGTCTCGGACGAACCGCGCGAACTGTTCGTTCGTGACCTGGTGCGCCTCGATCGCAAACGCATCGACCGCCACCCGATGCGCCGGACCCTCTTCCGGATAGTGCCGATCCGAGCCCATGGTGAACGTCTGGGCGGGGATGCGACGGACGTCGGAAACGGTCACGGTGTCCACGAAATCTCCCCTTCCGACTGCTCAGGTGACGGCCGGCGAGAAGACGCTCGTCCAATCGTTCTTCATGCTTACCACGGTCCAGTCGTTCGCTCGTGCCTCTTCGAGGGCCTGCTCGGCACCGGCGACGTAGTCGAATTCGCGGTCGGCGTCGTCGTGCAGGATCAGCACCCGCAGGGCCGGGCGGTCGGGTAGCCCGGAGAACGCCAGCATCGGCAGGTCGCCGTTGGAGTTGCCGACCGACAGGATCGGCCGCCGACCGATCCTGCTCCAGATCCGCACCGGTTTCTCCGGTCCGTCGTCGAAGAAATCCATCGCCGCCTTGTAGAGCAGCTCCGTTCGGCCTTCCTCGGCGCGGTAGGTGAGGCCGAGTGCA
Organism: Rhodococcus sp. NCIMB 12038; assembly: GCF_002165735.1. Taxonomy (NCBI): domain Bacteria; kingdom Bacillati; phylum Actinomycetota; class Actinomycetes; order Mycobacteriales; family Nocardiaceae; genus Rhodococcus; species Rhodococcus sp. NCIMB 12038. Next base: position 27,842 of record NZ_NHML01000047.1, on the reverse strand, counting down.
CTGCCGATGATCCGTTCCGGCGGTATCCCGTAGAGCTGCCCGGCGATGGGGCGCATGAAGTCCCGGTCACCGCCGGACGCGATGTAGAGCGTGAATCCGTTCGCCTCCAGGTAGCGCAGGAGATCGACCATCGGTGCGTATCCGCAGCCCCGGTACGGGCGATCGAGCGTCGGATGGTCCGCTCCGTCGAAGAACGCGGTGACCCGGGCGTCGTAGTTCTCCACGCTGATCTCGTCGAACGCCCGGGTGATCGCACCCATCAACAGCTTCAGATCCGCGTCGTCGCCGTGATAGTGCTTGACGATCGCGGCGCCGAGCCACTTCAGGTCGTGCTCGTGCGCGGCCTGCCAGGGCTGCGTCTGCTGCAGTTCGGGATCGTCGGCGGCCATCTCCGCCAGCCGCCGGATGGTGAAGTCGAGCTGGATCGGCATCGGCTTCTCACACCACAGTGTGCCGTCGTTGTCGAAAACGGCCACCCGGTCCGCCGGCTCGACGAAATCCGGTCCCGGGGCCGTCACCCGTCCCACGAAGTCCTCGATCGCGGACCGCGACGATCCGTCCGACCAGGAACCACCCAGTCCGGCGCCCATCCCGGTCAGTCCTTCGCCAGGAAGGCGTGCAACTTCGCCACCGCATGGTCGATCGTGAAGCTCGCCGGCTCCTGCCTCGGAGGAAATTCCTTGAACGTCTCGAGGAATTGAGTCGTGATGACCGTTCCGTAGATGGCGATGTAGTCGTGGTCGAGGAACCAGTCCCAGTAGGTGTTCGACGTGATGTCCGCACGCTCGAACGGGTCGGTGCGCAGGTTGAACAGTTTCGGCAGCCGTAGCGGCGTGAACGGCTCCGCCCACAGCCCGAGGGTGCCCTGCGCCCGCTGCTCCATGAACACGATCTTCCAGTTGTCGAAACGGATTCCCAGCACGTCGCCGTCGTCGGAGAAGTAGACCATTCCCCGGCGCGGCGACGTCTCGACCTCACCCGTGAGGTACGGCAGGAGGTTGTAGCCGTCGATGTGCGCCTTGAACGTCTTCTCGCCGGCGTCGTGGCCGGTCTTCAGTTGCTCGACGACCTCGGGCGCACCCGCGGCGGCAAGGAACGTGGGAAGCCAGTCGTGGTGCTGAACGATCTCGTTGGATACGACGCCGGCGGGAATCTTCCCCGGCCAGCGGATCACCTCGGGGACCCGGAACGCGCCCTCCCAGTTGGTGTCCTTCTCGCTGCGGAACGGGGTGGTCGCGCCGTCCGGCCACGTGTTCGCGTGCGGGCCGTTGTCGGTGCTGTAGATAACGATGGTGTTCTCGGTGAGACCGAGTTCGTCGACCGCGTCGAGCAACTGGCCCACGTGCTTGTCGTGATCGACCATGGTGTCGTGGTACGGCGACTGCCAGTGCCCGGCCTGCCCGATACTCTCCGGTTTGGTGTGGGTCCGCAGGTGCATGTGCGTCGTGTTCATCCACACGAAGAACGGTGTGTCCGCTTCCTTCTGCCGTGTGATGAAGTCGATTGCCGCGGAGACCGTCTCGTCGTCGATGGTCTCCATGCGCTTCTTGTTCAGCGGCCCGGTGTCCTCGATGCGCTGCTTCCCGAACGGCCCGTACCGCGGATCGACCTCGCCGCCGTCTTCCTCGGTGGCCCAGCAGTGGAGGACGCCGCGCGGCATCATCACCTCGTGCAGTTTCGGATAGTCGTGCGCGCTGGGATAGTCGGGGAGCTCGGGTTCTTCCTCCGCGTTGAGGTGATAGAGGTTGCCGAAAAACTCGTCGAACCCGTGCACGGTCGGCAGATACTTGTTCAGGTCGCCGAGATGGTTCTTCCCGAACTGCCCGGTCGCGTACCCGAGGGGCTTGAGCAGTTCGGCGATGGTGGGGTCTTCGGGCGACAACCCGACGTCGACACCGGGAATGCCCACCTTGCTCATGCCGGTCCGGTACACGCTCTGCCCGGTGATGAACGCCGCCCGGCCCGCGGTGCAGCTCTGTTCCCCGTAGGAGTCGGTGAACCTCATGCCCTCGTCGGCGAGACGGTCGATGTTCGGTGTGCGGTAGCCCATCAGTCCGTCGCTGTAGCAACTGAGATTGGTGATTCCGATGTCGTCGCCCCAGATGACCAGGATGTTGGGTTTCGCGTCCGTCATCGTGCTCTCCTCGCGTCATCGGTCGGCTGCGATTTCCCTGCGGCCGTCGCCCGCACGACAGCCGGGACTCGCAGTCCTGACGATGCTCGCGGGACCTCCCGGCCACATCACCCGCACCGGGTGAGAACCTCGTGCCGCCGGACGGCCATCAGTCCGGTGGCACAGACGCCGGCCGGTCCACGGTCAGGATGTACACGCTGATCACCATCACCCACACCGGAAACACCAGCGTCACCCAGAGACTGAAGCTGACGACCACCAGGAGCGTGAGCGACAGCAGGTAGGTCGCGACGGCCGCCACCGCGGCATCAGCCCGGTGCGCAGCCAGATGGTCCCCAGCGAGATCATGAACACCCCGGCCATGCGAACTCCGTACACGTTGTTCACGTGCAACATGACCTCGCGACCGAAGTAGACGAGGTCGTTCTGCGGAGCGTCGGGCAGCCGGGATATGGCGAGCATTCCCCCGGCGAGTGCCATCGACACGAACGTCGTCGCGAGGAACAGCAGCCCACTGCCCAGGAAGACGGTCGAGAAGAATCGGTCTTCGAGTTCTCCGAGCCGATCGCGAATGACGCCGATGAACCACAGGAACGCGATGCCGGCGAACGGCGCGAGGATGAGGGCCGACGTGATCTGCGTCTGGTGGCTCACCCACGGGTGCCCGCGGCACCCGGCAGTGCGCTGCGCAGCAGGACGATGCTGGAGGCGAACAGGACGCCGAAGACGACACCGGCGACGGCTGCGGCCCGTGGGGTCCGCAGCCGGTGGTACTCGGCATCGCCCCGTGTGCCGGCCATGAGATTCAGTGTTCGCCGAGGTCGCGCTCCGGGGCAACAGGGACCGCGGATCGAGCAGCTATCCGGACGCCTCCAGCGTCGCTTTGAGAACGGAGACGTCCAGCGTCGCCGCCAGATCCGCGATCGTCACACCCGACAGCGTGTTCCGCCACGCACGCTCCGCGTCGGCCATGACCTTCGCGATGCCGCAGGGGGCCGTGCACTGTTCCGGTGGCGCGGCGAGCAGCCCCTGCTGCCGGATCTCGGTGCACCGAAATGCCGGCCCCGCGCCGTCGACCGCCTGCACGACGTCGAGCACGGTGATGTCCCCGGGGGCGCGGGTGAGGACGTACCCGCCGTCGCGGCCCTCGGTCGGGTGGACGAGACCGGCCCGGGCCAGCGACTGCAGGTGCTTGGCGAGATAGGACTTCGACACCCCGTGCAGGTCGGCCAGCCGGGCGGTGGGCACTGGGCCCTCGGCCTGGCTGAGCACGACGCAGCAGTGGAGCGACCACTCCACACCACCGGAAATCTTCATGCTGACAACCCTATTTGCGAAGCCATTCGTCCAGGGTGGTCGGGGCGATCCAGGCGCCGGCGCCGGGTGTCGGCGTGATGGCCGCGTCGTCGAGTTGCGCACCGAAGTAGCCGGCGGCGGGATCGCTCCTCACGGTCCGCTTGTCGCCGGTCGACGCGAACAGCCGGCGCACCAGTTCGTCGATGCCCAGCGGCTCGGGACCGGCGATCTCGACGGTGCCGTTCAGCGGGGCGCCGGCGGCGACCTCCGCCACCCGGGTCACGACATCGCGCGAGGCGATGGGCTGCAGGTGCGCCGGCGTCGCGTGCACCGTGTCGCCGACGGTGCCGGCGTCGGCGATGCCCGCGATGAACTCGAAGAACTGGGTCGACCGCACGATCGAGTAGGGCACCGGACCGGCCTTGACCACGTCTTCCTGCGCGACCTTGGCCCGCATGTATCCGGAGTCGGGAAGCCTGTCGGCGCCGACGATCGACAGGACCACGTGGTGCCCGACGCCTGCGGCTTCCTCGGCGGCGAGCATGTGCTTCGTCGAGTCCCGGAAGAACGCCAGGACGTCGTCGTCCGCCCACGACGGCGAATTGGTCAGGTCCACCACCGCGTCGGCTCCCGCGACGGCCTCTGCGACACCCTTGCCGGTGGTCGTGTCGATTCCGTCGCCGCGGCCGAGGGCCACGACGTCGTGCCCGGCCTCGCCGAGCTTCGCCGCGACCTGCCGTCCGATCAGTCCGTTCCCGAAAATGACGATCTTCACGTCTTGTCTCCTTTACTCGGATAAGTCATGTCCGAGTTTACTCCGACAAGTGTTGTCCGAGTCAAGACCCGCATCACGCCGATTCCGGCCGCACCATGACGGGCACGCCCTCGTACGGTGCGAGGGTGATCGGGAAACTGTGCAGCTCGTCCACGGCACCGATGTGCTCGTCGGTGAACAAGTTGACCGCAGGCGAGCCCGCAGGCAGGAACTGCGACTGGACGGTCGCGGCGATCTCCTCGGACGTGAAGTTGAGGACCGTGACCTCCAGACTCGAGTCCGCCAGTTCGTGAACCATCACGAGCAGCCCCTTGTGGGACACGGTCGGCACGTCGAGTTGGACGGCGGTGGCGATGCCGAATCGGTTCCGGATATCGATGATGCGGGCCAGCCTGCGCGCGAACGACGTCGGATCCTGCAGTTGCACAGGCAGACTCCCATACAGACTGCGTCCACGGGGAATGCCCGACTCCGACCGCTCGGCATCCGGGTTGACGCCCATCAGGTCGTGCGCACCCCGGTTGATCCAGCGGGTGTCTCCCTCGGCGAGGAGATCGGCGACGTCCTCGGACGGCACGGGAAGCAAACCGCACAGGTCCCAGCCCGACAGGGCGAACACTCCCGGCTGGAGTGCGTTGAACATCGCCAGCAGCAGGTGGGCCTGCTTGACGGTGTCGATGTCGGCATCGTCCATCCGGTCGAGGTCGCGGATGCCCAGCGCTGCGGTGATGACACTGGCTGTCGTGCAGGCGATCCCGTTCGTGGTGAACGTGCGGTTGTACGGCGCCCACCGCCCGGTGAGCCGCTCGCACAGGTCTTTGCGGATGCGGTCACCGAGGTCGGTCCCGGTGACGGACTCGCCGCCGTAGTCGAACTCGTCGTCCTTGTGCAGGGTCGCGAAATGGACCAGCTCGAACGTCAGTTCGTCGTGGTTCTGCAGAGCATGGACGAGCGACGCCGCGTCGACGCCGTGATCGCGGGCGAGGTTCATCGTCAACCGCAGGAATTCGGTGTTCCCCATGACCAGCGCATGGTGGTAGGCGGGCCGATTGATGAAGTCGTACGACAGGTCGGCGCCGGTCGTGCCCATCGCCTTGATGTCGTCGATGGTGAGGTTCAACTCCTGGAACGTGAATCCGCCCATCTTCCGCACGATGCTGGCGATGAGGTGATTCGCCGCCTCCGACAGCGGGTGCCCCTCCGACCAGCCGGGAAGTCCCTCGGTGCGGCGTTCCACCCCGAGGAAACCGTTGGCGTCCAGGCGGAGCGCGCCCGCGCCGAGGTCGGCGATGGAATGGCATGCGTCGCCGATGACGAGGCGCATGCCCGCGAACGACGGATCGAGCCAGTTGATCGACGGCTGCCCGGCCTTGAAATAGTGCAGATACACCCACCGGCGCTCGACGCCGTCCACCCCCATCACCGCGGGCGTGACACTCCAGTTGGTCTCCTTCACCCCGAGTTCGTAGAAGATGACGCGCTGCAGTTGCCCGATGATGTACCCGGCGCGGGCGAGTTGCGCCTCCGTGTCGGCGTCGATGTTCACCGCGTCCCGGCCGTCCGGCACGCGGGGAAGCAGGTGCCAGTCCTGCTGTTCGATCTCCACCATGTGATAGATGCCGGGATAGTCGGCGTGCGCCATCTCGGCGAGCCGGAAGTCGGCACCCTTACCCGTGTGGCCGGGCACGATGTCGTCGATGACGATGCCGTCGTACGCTGCGGCGACGACGCATAGCTTGCGGAACTCCTCCTCCGTCCCGAACGCCGAGTCGATCTGCATGCTGATGCGGTCGAAGTGGCCGTCCACCGAGGGCGTCGCCCGCCACCCTTTGATCCCACCGGCCTGCTTCACCGGCCCCGTGTGCACCGCCGTCACCCCGATCTCGGAGAACGCCTGCCACAGCGACTCGTCGCCGAGCGAACTCAGGAAACTCGCGCCCGGCGCGGTGATGATCGAGATCGGGTACGCCGTGAACCACACCGAACCCCGCTCCACCGCGGCCCGCGGATCGGGGTCGGCATAGGGGTTCTGCCACATGCTGCCCTTGCCGGACAACTGCTCCGCGATCAACTTCGCATCGTGCAGGATCGACTGGTTGATCAGCCACTCCACGTACTTCGGGTTGTCCGGCACCGGCTCACCCGACTGCGCATCCACCCTCGCCGCGCGGCGGACCGACGGTTTCAACGGCCGCGGACGCGCCGGATAGAACTGCTCGTCGTAGCTGATCTCGCTGGGCTCGTGATGGATCTCGGGGTTCATGGTCCTCCGTCGTCATCTCGTCGACTCCGCCGCACCGGTCGGCTACCCGTCCACCGTCCCACGGAAACGACCGCCCGGCATGCGGAGTTGGAGATCGAACCGCGCGATCACCTGGCGAGCAGCGGTTTGACGTCCCGTCCGATGAATTCGACGAATCCCAGCAGATCCGGTTCGTCCTCGGTCGGTGTGATCGCCACGGACGTCGCACCCAGATCGGCGAGTCTGCGCACCTCCGCGGCGATGGTGGCCGCGTCACCGGCGACCCCGATTCCCGTGTCGGCCGGTTTCTCCCACCGCGCCAGTTCCGCATCCACCCGTCGCTGCGCACCGTCGCCGGTCGCGGCGATCTTCGGGACGACCACATGATGAGAGGCGGCCCGGGCCGCGCCGATCTCCTCCGCGATCAGATCGCGGGTCCGGCGGACGTCGTCGTCGCCGACCGCGGACGGGAGCAGGTTGCCGTCACCCAGCCGTGCCGCCAGGCGGATCGACTTGGGACCTTCGCCCCCGAGCATCAGCGGCACCCGCTCGGCCGGGGGCCAGTCCAGTTTCACGTCGTCGAGCCGGACGTACCGCCCCCGGGTGCTCACCGACTCCCCGTCGAGCAGCGCCCGCAGCGCCACCGAATACTCCTCGAGCAGGGTCATCGGCGACCCGGCCCGGGCACCCACCTGCCCCATCCAGTCCTGCACCCCGTGCCCGACACCCGCGATCACCCGGCCGGGAAACAACCGGGCCATCGTGGCGATCTCCATCGCGGTGAGCGCGACATTGCGCAGCGGGACGGGCATCAACCCGACACCGACGTGGATGCGTTCCGTCCACGCGAGCGCCGCGGACGCCGACGCGACGCCACTTTCTTTGAAACAGTCCTCCCACAACCAGATCTCGTCGAGACCACTGCTCTCGGCCACCCGCGCGAAATCCCTCAACCGCTCGGGTTCGATCGTCGGGATGAACGTCACGCCCAGCCGCGGCACCGCAGTCGTCATCGATCCATCATGCGCGATGACGCCCGGCCGCCGCGGGGCATCGTCACGATTCCCGCACCCGGGCGGTGCTGCCGCGCACGACCAGTGACGTCTTCATCAACGATCGGGTGCGGGTGCCGCCACCCAGCCGATCGAGCAGGATCGTCGCGGCCGCACGCCCCTTCTCGACGATCGGCTGATGAATCGTGCTGAGACCGAGAAGTTCTGCGACGGGCGCGTCGTCGAAACCGATGACCGACATGTCGTCCGGCACCGACAGCCCGCGCTCGCGCAACACCTGCCACGCCGCCACCGCGTGCACGTCGGACGTCGCCACGAGCGCGGTAGGTTGCGCGGACGCGAGCAGGATCCGCGTGGCCTCGGCGCCGGCGGCACGGTCGATGTTGCCCGCCACCACGATGGACAATTCCCCCACCGGAAGGTGATGGTCGCGGGCCGCGTCGAAATAGCCGGCCAGGCGTTCGCGTGCGTTGCGCTCGGTTGCCGCACCGACGTCTTCCGCCGTGACCATCCGGCAGTCGGAGTCCAGGCCGAGTTTGTCGACGATGATCCCGACGCGCCGGTGGCCCAGTTTCAGGATGTGATCCATCTGGAGATAGGCGCCGTTCCGGTCGTCGATGGCCACGAACGGCAGCCCCGCGCTTCTCGGCGAATCGACGACGACGGCCGGGATCCCGCGCGCGATGATCGCCTCGACCAGGGGATGACCGTCCGGGACGTTGTGGATGACCACCCCGTCCACGAGCCCACGCAGAACCAGCGAGTTCGGCGGTGAATCCGGGGCGCCGCCGCGGGAGGCCGGAAACAGGGTCAGGGCGATGTCGGCCGAGTTCCCGATCTCCGCGATGCCCTTCATCAGCAGGGTCACGGACGGATCCTCGAGCGCCTGCACGGGAGAATCGGGCACGATCACGCCGACCGCGCCGATCCGCCCCGACCGCAGGCTGCTCCCGGCGATGTTCGGCCCGGCGTAGCCGAGTTCCGCCGCGACGGAGTAAATGCGTTCCCGTTGTGCCGCAGAGACCTTCGACGATTTACTGAACGCGTAGGAGACGGTGGCGACCGACACCCCGGCAGTTCGGGCGACGTCTTTCATCGTGACCACGTGGCACTCCCTCGTCGGCGTTCATCGGCCACAACCGGCCGTTGCGCACCGATGGCGAAGACCGATCCTAGTCCGCGCCCGGGCGCTTCCCGCGCTCCCTCGAAAGCACCCATTGACAGCACTCCATCCAGTGATACGATTCACCACCATAAGTTAATCGTTTCACCATTCCAGTTTCACCACCCCCGGGAGCACTCATGACCAAGGTCCTCTACCTCTACGGCGGCTGGCCCGGCCACCATCCGTACGACATCGCCGCGTGGACACGCGAACTGTTCTCCGAGCTGAACTACCAGGTCGAGGAGTCGCAGGACATCTTCACCCTCGACCGCGACCTGAGCGGTTACGACCTGATCGTGCTCGGCTGGAACAACGCTCTCACCACCGAGGACCTCAGCGATTCGCAGGAGAAGAACCTGCTCGACGCCGTCGCCGCGGGAACCGGGGTCGCGGCATGGCACGGGGCCGCCGCCGCGTTCCGGGCGAGCCTGAAGTACCACTTCCTGCTCGGCGGCGACTTCGTCGAACACCCTGCGGGAGAAGCCTTCCCGCAGCCGTACAAGGTGAGCATCACCGACCGCGAGCACGAGGTGACGGCGGGTGTCGAGGACTTCGCCGTGGCGTCCGAGCAGTACTACATGCACGTCGACCCGAACAACCGGGTCCTCGCGGAAACCGAGTTCAGCGGCGAGCACCTGCCCTGGCTGGAGGGGCTGCGCAGCCCGGTGGCGTGGGTGCGGCAGTGGGGCGCAGGCCGCGTCTTCTACCACTCGATCGGCCACACCCCGGCCGACCTGTCCGACCCGAACGTCCGCCGGCTGACCAAGCAGGGACTGCGCTACGCCGCCCGCGTAGCGAACTGACACGACCCATCACGACACGAGGAGAAACGATCATGGCGAAATTGACCGGCGGACAGGTGGTCGCCCAGGTCCTGAAACAGTACGGCGTCGAATACGTCACCGGCATTCCCGGCCACGGCATCTGGTCGCTCACCGATGCGTTCCTGGAGAAGGGATCCGAGATCCCGTTCATCCAGGTCTACCACGAGCAGAGCGCCACGCACCTCGCGGACGGCTACTACCGGGTGTCCGGCAAGCCGATGGCCGCGGTGGCGTCGATCGGGGCGGGCGCCGCGAACACCGTGCTCGGTCTCGCGACCGCGTACAGCGACTCGACGAGCCTGCTGTGTATTACCGGCGGGCCGCCCACCCACATGCGCGGACGCGGTCTGCTCCAGGAACTCGAGCGGCACACCGACAACGGATTTCCGCAGGTCACCGACGCGGTGTCGAAGCGCAGCTGGGTCGCCACCCGGGTGGAGGAACTGCCGTTCATCATGCACCGCGCGTTCAGCACCATGCTGACCGGCCGCCCGGGACCGGCGCACATCGAGGTGCCGATGGACGTGCAGGCCGAGGCCGCCGACGTCTCCCTGCACGACCTCGCGCGACGGCTGCCGGTCGGCCTACAGCAGCCCGACCCGCTGGCCATCGACAAGGCCGTCGACGTGCTCAGCGACTCGCGTAGGCCGGTGATCGTCGTCGGCGGCGGCGCCATCACGTCCGACTCGGCCGACGAGGTGCTCGCTCTCGCCGAGGCGTGGCAGATCCCCGTGGTCACCACGTGGAACGGCAAGGGCGCGTTCCCCGAGGACCACGCACTGTTCGCCGGCAGCGTCGGCCAGACCGGAACGATCGTGGGCAACGCCGTCGCCTCCCGCGCCGACGTGGTGATCTCCATCGGATGCCGGTTCACCGACTGGTCGTCCTCGAGTTACGCGCAGGGAGTGACGTTCTCGATTCCGCCCGCCAAGCTCATCCACATCGACATCGACCCGCACGAGATCGGCAAGAACTACCCGGCCGAGGTCGGCATCGTCGCCGACGCCAAGCCGACCGTCGCCGCGATCGTCTCCTCCCTCCCCCGCAGCGGCGCCGACCGCTCCGAATACCTCGCCGAACTCGAGCAGCTGAAGGCGGAGTGGGAGGCCAAGCTCGCCGGCCGTCGCGACTCCGACCGGTTCCCGTTCACCTCGCAGCGCCCCCTCGGCGGCCTGCGGTCGGTGATGGAACGGGACGGCATCATCGTCGCCGGTTCCGGCAACACCCAGGGCGCCGTGAAGCAGACGTTCCCGGTATATCACCCGCGCACGCACCTGACCTCCGGCGGATTCTCGTCGATGGGCTGGGCCGTGCCCGCCGCGATCGGCGCCAAGCTCGCCGCCCCCGACCGTCAGGTCGCGTGTGTGGTCGGTGACGGCGACTTCCTCATGACGTCGCAGGAGATCGGTGTCTGCGTGCAGCACGACATTCCGGTCGTGTTCGTGGTCCAGGACAACGCGGGCTTCATGTCCATCCGGGGCGGGCAGCGCAAGCAGACCAGCCGGCACATCGGCACCGAGTTCAACCGCCCCGACGGCACCCCGTACAGCCCCGACTTCAAGGCTCTCGGCCAGTCGTTCGGCCTCGAATCGTTCCGGGTGGACGACCCGGCCGACCTCGAGAACACGTACCGGAAGGCCTTCGACTCGAAAGCGCCTGCCCTGATCGAGATCCCGACGGATCGCGACGCCGCCGGACCGTGGGTTCCCGGGTGGTGGGACTTCCCCGTCCCCGCGTACATCGACGACGAACGTCAGGACGAGTACTGGGCGACCCGAGCCAAGGAACAGCACCTGTGAGAACCTCGGGCCACGATCAGATCGACGCGTATTCACCGCTGCGCGAGGGCGCGGTGGTGGAGGTGGGCGACTCCGACACGGTCACGGCAGATGTCGTGGTCGTCGGGTCCGGGATGGGTGGTTCGACCCTGGCGTGGGCGCTCCGGGATCGGGACGTCGACGTCCTGGTCGTCGAGCGCGGCCGGTTCCTCCCCCGTGAGGTGGAGAATTCGCAGGCCGCGGAGATGTTCCTCGAGGGCCGGTACAAGACCGCCGAACCGTGGTTCGACGGCAGCAACGGTGAGCCGTTCCAGCCCGGTGTGTACTACTGGGTGGGCGGCAACACGAAGTTCTACGGCGGCAGCCTTCCCCGCTTCCGCGTCACGGATTTCGAAGAGACGCAGCACTACGACGGCGTCTCACCGAAGTGGCCGTTCAGCTACGCCGACCTCGAACCGTTCTACGCCGAGGCGGAGCGTCTCTACCAGGTGCACGGCGTCGACGGCGAGGATCCGACCGAACCCCCGCGGTCGTCTCCGTATCCGTTGCCCCCGCTGCCGCACGAACCGACGATGGAGCGTTTCGCCTCCTCGCTGCGCAAGCAGGGTCTGCACCCGTTCCACACGCCGAACGGCATGAACCTGACCACGCAGGAGCATCGCCGGCAGTCGACGGCGTCGGACGGCACCCCGTCGCAGACCGACCACAAGAGTGAAGCGGAGAACCGCGCGCTGCGCCCCGCCCTCGAGTCGGAGCGGGTGCGCCTGCTCACCGAAGCCAAGGTGACGCGTCTGCTCACCGACGCGAAGGGCACTCGAATCGTCGCCGCGGAGGCCGAGTTCCGTGGCCGCACCATCCGGATCACGGCCAACCAGTTCGTGGTCTCGGCGGGGGCGGTCAACACCGCGGCGCTGCTGCTCCGGTCGGGCGGCGAACGGAACCCGGACGGTCTCGGCAACTCGTCGGGACTACTGGGCCGGAACTACATGGTGCACAACAGCACGTTCTTCATGGGCGTGAACCCCCTCCGGACCAACACGACCGCGTGGCAGAAGACGCTGGGAATCAACGACTGGTACGTCGCGGGCCCCGACAACGAGTACCCGCTCGGCAATCTGCAGATGCTCGGCAAACTGCAGGCCGCGCACGTGAAGGGGGCACGGCCCTGGGCGCCGATGTGGGCGCTGAAGGCGGTGGTGGATCGCAGTCTCGACATCTACCTCACCACCGAGGATCTCCCGGCACGCAGCAACCGGGTTCGGGTCGACGGCGACCGGATCATCGTCGACTGGACACCCAACAACACTGCGCCGCACCGTGAACTGGTTCGCCGCGTCTCCGCGGCGGTCCGCCGGGCGCGGTATCCGATCATCCTCACCGAACGGATGGGGATCGCGACGAACTCGCACATGTGCGGAACCGCGGTCGCCGGCACCGATCCGGCGGCGAGTGTCCTCGACCCGCACTGCCGAAGTCACGACGTCGACAATCTGTGGGTGGTGGACGGGTCGTTCTTCCCGTCGTCGGCGGCGCTCAACCCCGCGCTGACCATCGCAGCCAACGCGCTGCGGGTCGCACCCCACATCGCGTCCGCCGCAGAATAACCTCGATCCGCGGCCGTTCCGACCGCGTCGCGCCCCGCTCGACGGGTGCGACACGGCGGAAGGGTCCGCGGATCGTCGCTGTCACCTCATGGAGGCGAGTGGAGACTCCTCGGTCGCGCGCGTCTGTCCGGCCGCGCGGGCAGCCAGTCCCGCGAGGACGGCGCCCGCCAGGACGACGTGCGGCGCCCTCGTCCGATTCGGCCGACGCGGACATTGTGAGCGGAAAGTCAAGGGCGACAACGACACCCCACAACGCGCGGCCGAGCGCGGCGAGGATCAGGTTGCCCGCCAGGATGACCGACAGGATCCCTGCCACCGCGAGCACCGCGGACCAACGGACGGTCACGGAGCGGCCGTACCGGTCGATGACACGCCCGCCGAGCAGGCGGCCCGCCGTCATCGCGGCCACGAACACGACGTAGAACGCGGCACCGGTCGACGAGGCGACTCCATAGCCGTCGACGATCCCGATCGGCAGCCAGTCGTTGGCACTGCCCTCCGCGAACGCCATGCCGAGCGCGATCAGTCCGAGGAGGACGATCCGGGTGTCCCGCCAGACCGTCGCGTTCCCGGACGCGCCCGGCCTACGGCGTGTACGCGTGACCTCTCGTCCGGACGCCGGCGGAAGCAGCCAGGGCCGCGACCCGCGAGACCCGATCCGAGCCCGACCGTCAGGAGGCCGAGGCTCGCGATCGTGGCCGCGGCCGCGGCCGTGATGACGTGACGGGCGCCGATGCGGGCGACGACCGGACCGGCGAGCAGCAGTCCGGCCATCGATCCGATCGACAGACCGAGGATGATCAAGCCCAGGTCGCCGGTGCCCACCTCGAGGGAGGAGCGGATGGCCGGGGTGCGGGTCACCCAGGATGCGTAGGTGATCCCCGTTCCGGTGAAGATAACGAAAGTTGCTGCTTTCCAGCCACGCTCACCGCGCCTCAACGGCGGACTCTCGGTAGGCACAGCTGTCTCCTGTTCGCGTCGGGGAATGCGGTTAGTCGTATCAACAAACAACGGTCCGGCACCTCGGGAGAGGTGCCGGACCGTGGGAACCGGAGTGGCGAACGAGCTACCCGGCCGCCACCTCGCGCCTGCTCGTCTCGTCGACCGGCTTGTGGTAGCGCGGCACCAGGCGCATCAGGGCGGGACCGCCGATCGCGATCAGCACGAGGAGGATGGCCGGCAGCAGCGGCATCCATTCGATACCGAGGTTGTCGACGACGACGGTGATCGCCGCCGGCCCGACGAGCATGCCCACGTAGCCGATCGCGTTGACGAGACCGATGTTCCGTCCCGCATTCTCCGGATCGCGTCGCCCGGCAGCCGACAGCATGAGCGGTGCCATGCAGGCCAGGCCGAGACCGAGCAGCACGAAGCCGGTGAGCGCGAGCGGCGCCGAGCCGCCCAGCATCGCGAGAAGAGCACCGGCGGCACCGATGACACCGCTCGCGCCGACGATGAGGCGGGCACCGAAGTACTCCGCCAGCCTGTCACCGAACAAGCGGCCGACGAACTGCGCACCCGAGTAGAGCGTCACGGCCGTCGCCGCCAGCCCCGCCGTGGTGCCGACCGCGCGGCGAACGAATTCCTGACCCCAGTCCAGGACCGCGCCCTCGCTGAGCATCGACCCGAGCAGGAGCACACCGAATCCGATCATCACGAGCAGCGTCGCCGTGGTGGCCGACCGCTTCCCGGGGTGGGCGGGGTCGGCGGCGCCCGGAATCTCGTCCTGCTCCGGGGGCAGCAACTCGTCGAGGGAGAGGAGCCACTTGCCGAAGACGAAACCGAGGACCGACAACACCACGCCGATCGAGATGTAGGCGACGGCCGGGCTGTCGGTGAAGTGCCGGGCCAGCGCGCTGCCGACGAGACCGAGAACGAAGCCACCCGCCGGGTAGGCGGCGTGGAACGCGGACATGATGGGTCGCCCGTAGTACCGCTCGACCTGCACACCGTGGGTGTTGAACGCCGTGTCGAACGCGCCGCGGAGCAGTCCGATGAGCACGCCGATCGCCATCGCTCCGATCAGTCCGTCGAGGAACGCGAGGGGGATGTAACAGAGCGGGTAGATCACCATCGTGGGCATGGCCGTGTTTCGCGGGCCGTACCGATCGATGAACGGGCCGATGGCGAAGCAACCGACGGCGGCGCCGATGCCGATCGACAGCGCGAGGAGGCCGAACTGCGAGTCGCCGCCGTCGCCTTCCCATCCGAGGTGACCACGCAACGAAGTGGTGCTCGTCGACCACATCAACATCACGGCGCCCAACTGGAAGAAGCCGAAAAATGTTGCGATTCGCGCCTTTCGCACGCGTGTATGGTCGAGCACGGGAGCGGTGCCTGCTCCATGTGTTGCCATGATTTCGTCCTTGCCGTAGGTCTCGGACCGCCGCAGGCGCCTACGGGGGTAGGCATCCGTTCAGCGAGTAGCGAGTGCGTGAACTTTCGATCAACACCGACTGGATGGCCGGAATCTTGGTGAAAACACTACGAAGGTGACGCGCCGCACAACAGGTACAGACCGTGTACCTCCCGCGCGCAGACTGCACAGAGTGAGAAGTCGGCACGATCCGCTCCGCACTCATGGTCGCCGGCTCCGGCGCGCCGCGACCGACGATCCCTCGAGCAGATCCAGTCCCTTCACCGCGAGCAACAGGCTCTGCCGGGTGGCGGCGTCGTCGAGGGATTTACCCAGGATCGCAGCGATGCGATCGAGCCGGTTGTACAGCGTCCGGCGCTGGATGAAGAGTTTGTCCGCCGCTTCGGTCTTGCGGCCGTCGACGGAGAGGAAGGCCCGCAACGTGGGGAGCAGCGGGGTCGTGGACTGCGCGTCCTTCGTGAGCAGTGGACCGAGTTCGTCCTCGACGAAGCTGGCGAGTTCGGGCCCCTGCGCCAACGTCACGAGCAGACGTTCGACGCCGAGGTCGTCGAAATGCAGCACGGGTGAGGCGGGCAGGGAGCGCGACACCGCGGCGGCGCTCTTCGCCTGCGTGACCGCGACCTGCAGCATCGAGGCAGGCACCGCGCGGCTCATGCCGCCCCCGTGCTCCATCTTCCCGAGCAGGCCCGCGAGTTCGGCGCGGGTTCGCCCGGATTCCGCCGCCACCGCCACGACGTAGTCGCCCATGTCGGCGTTGATCGCGCCGGTGTCGATCTGGCGGCCTCCGCGCGGAGCGGACGACTCGTCGCGGCCGTCCTTGTTCGCGATGACGACGACGATGTGTCCCGACCCCAGCTGATATCCGAGTCTTCCTGCCTGGTCGACGAATTCGGCCCCGGAGAGGTCGCCGATCAGCAGTCGCGTGATCAGTGCCGTGCTCCGCTGGTCGTCCCGTGCTTCCCGGCTCCGATCGGTCAGCAGGGAGATCGCGACGGACGCGGCGGCGCGCTCCGCTGCGAACACGGCGGTGGAGCGTGCGGCCGCGGGCCGGTCGGTGAAGACGTGGATCCAGCCCCACGGCTGACCGCGCATCAGAACCGGCCTGCGAACGCATCCGTCGTCGTCGCTGTGGAGACCCCGCGCGTGCTTGTCCCAGTCCTCGATGCCCGCCTCCTCGTCGAACTCGCCGACGTACGCCATCACGCGGTGCGCGATATTCTCGAGTACCACCGTGCTGTCGGTGAGTTCGGCCAGCGTCTGCACGATCGACAGGTAGTCGGCGCCGTCGAGCAACAGGTTCGAGAACGTGGACTCGACTTCCCGCTCATAAGTGAGCGCCTGCAGGCGCTTGTCGGTCAGGATCTCGTGCACCTGCGCCGAGACACCGGCGAACGGCACCTCGCGAGCGAGGGCGATGATCGGCAGGTCGCAGGCCTGCCCTTCGGCGACTACGGCATCCGGTACGCGGTCGAACATCCGTCCCGACTCCTCGATGACGAGAGCGGCGGCCCCGGCATGAGCGGCTGCGCGCACGAACACCTGCTGAAGGGCGCCCGTGTTGCCCATTCCGAGCCCGGCGGTCAGGAGTAATTCTCCACCCCGGAGGAAGCGGGCGATATCCGAGATCTCGGAGGAATGCACCCAGCGGACCTCACGGTCGAGGCTGCCCGATCCGGTCAGGACACGGGCTCCCGCGTTCTTCAGGAGATCGATTTCGAGGGCATCGGCGACGGTGAAGACCATGAACAATGGTACACAGAATGTGCATGAACAGACGCAAACAGTTCCCACAATGCAACTGTCGGAAACGGTGTGGCACCGCAATGCTGAATGACAACAGATCCTGCCCCTCGCTCATCCGAAGGAAGCACCCATGTCATTCGTTCTCAAGGCCGCCGTCGGTGAACCAGCGCAGCGGGCGAGCAACCCCGCCGTGGTCGACACCGTCGCCGCCGTCATCGCCGACGTCCGCGCGAACGGCGACGACGCCGTCCGGAAGTACTCCGAGAAGTTCGACGGCTGGTCCCCCGAGTCGTTCCGGCTGAGCGAGGACCAGGTTGCGGAGATCGTGAAGTCCGTACCGGAGACCGTCCTCGACGACCTGCGGTTCGCGCAGCGCCAGATCCGTAACTTCGCCCAGGCGCAGCGCGACTCGATCCAGGACATCGAGGTCGAGACCCTGCCCGGCGTCTTCCTCGGCCACCGCAACGTCCCGATCGACGCCGCGGCCGCGTACGTGCCCGGCGGACGCTACCCACTCACTGCGTCCGCGCACATGACCGTGCTCACCGCGAAGGTCGCCGGCGTCGAACGCGTCGCCGCGACGACCCCGCCGAACGCGGGCGAGGCGCCGCCGATCAGCGTCGCCGCCATGCACCTGGCCGGCGCCGACGAGATCTTCGTCCTCGGCGGCGTGCAGGCGATCGCCGCGCTGGCACTGGGCACCGACACCATCGACCCGGTCTCGATCCTGACCGGCCCCGGCAACGCCTTCGTGGCCGAGGCCAAGCGGCAACTGTTCGGTGAGGTCGGGATCGACCTGTTCGCCGGACCGACCGAGACACTCATCGTCGCCGACGACCACGCCGACCCGTTCACCATCGCCGTCGACCTGTTGTCGCAGGCCGAGCACGGCCCCGATTCCCCGTGCGTGCTGATCACCACGTCCGAGGCGGTCGGCCGGGCCACCCTCGACCACATCGAGGCCCTGCTTCCGGGCCTGGTGACCAACGCCATCGCCGGTCCCGCGTGGCGCGATCACGGCCAGGTCCACATCGTCGACACCCTCGCCGAGGCCTACGCCCTCGCCGACAAGTTCGCGTCCGAGCACGTCCAGATCCTCACCGAGGACCCCCGTCAGGCTCTGACCTCCATGCGGAACTACGGCGCCCTGTTCCTCGGCGAAGGCACGTGTGTTCCGTACGGCGACAAGCTGATCGGCACCAACCACGTCCTCCCGACCCTCGGCGCCGCGAACTACACCGGCGGTCTGTGGGTGGGCAAGTTCCTCAAGACCCTCACCTACCAGGAGGTCCGCAACCTCGACACCAGCGCCCAGTTGGGTGAGATCTGCGGACGGGTGTCGAGGCTCGAGAAGTTCGAGGGCCACGCCCGGTCCGGCGACCTCCGGGCAGCCAAGTTCGGCAACGCCCCGCTGGCGTGGGGCGACATCCCGACCCGGGTGACGTCCGAGCGATGACCCGACTCGAGCACGATCTTCTCGGCGACCGGGAAGTTCCCTCCGATGCCTACTACGGCATCCACACGCTGCGGGCGACCGAGAACTTCCCGATCACCGGCATCCCGCTGTCCAGCCATCCCGACTTCGTGTCGGCGCTGGCAGCCGTCAAGCAGGCCGCGGCGCTGACCAACGCGAATCTCGGTCTGCTGCCGCTTCGTGAGGCCGGGGCGATTGCCCGGGCCTGTGAAGAGATTCGGGCCGGCGCCCTCCGGGACCAGTTCGTCGTGGACGTCATTCAGGGCGGTGCAGGCACCTCCAGCAACATGAACGCCAACGAGGTGGTCGCCAACCGGGCCCTGGAACTGCTCGGCCACGCCCGCGGCAGTTACGAGCATCTCCATCCGCTCGAGCACGTGAACATGAGTCAGAGCACCAACGACGTCTACCCCACCGCGATCAAGGCCGGCCTGCAAACCGCCCTGACCAGGCTACGGGCGTCGATGCAGGACCTGGCGGGCGCGTTCGCGGTGAAGTCGACCGAGTTCGCCGACGTCCTCAAGGTCGGGCGCACCCAACTGCAGGATGCGGTCCCGATGACCCTGGGGCAGGAGATCGCGACGTTCGCGCTGATGATCGACGAGGATTCGCAGCGGCTCGGCGAGGCAGCGACCCTCATCTCGGAGATCAACCTCGGCGGAACAGCGATCGGGACCGGTCTCAACGCGCACCACGAGTACGCGTGGCGGGTGCGCGAGCATCTCGCCGCGATCACCGGGATCGAGGTGACGACGGCGTCCGATCTGATCGAAGCCACCCAGGACGTCGGGGCGTTCGTCCAGCTGTCCGGGGTACTCAAGCGCACCGCGGTGAAGCTGTCCAAGATCTGCAACGACCTCCGGCTGCTGTCGTCGGGGCCGCGCGCCGGCTTCGGTGAGATCACACTGCCGCCCGTGCAGGCCGGCTCGTCGATCATGCCGGGCAAGGTGAATCCGGTGATCCCGGAGGTCGTGAACCAGATCGCCTTCCGGGTGATCGGGAACGACCTGACCGTCACGATGGCCGCCGAGGGCGGGCAGCTGCAGCTCAACGCGTTCGAGCCGATCATCGCGCACAGCCTGTTCGAGACGATCGAATTGCTCACCCGCGGATGCGCGGTACTCCGCGAGCGGTGTGTCGTGGGGATCGGTGCGAACGTCGAGCACCTGAAGAACACCGTCGACGCGTCCATCGGCGTGGTCACGGCCCTCAACCCTCACATCGGGTACACCGCCGCCACCGCGATCGCGGCGGACGCACTGGCGACGGGCCGCACCGTCGCAGCGCTCGTGCTCGAGAGGGGTCTGCTCAGCCGGGAAAAGCTCGACGACGTGCTGCGGCCCGAGAACCTCACCCGACCGCTCGTGCCCTGACCGCGGCGGGCAACTCGTCCCCCACCGGGATGAGTTGCCCGTTTTCGGTTGACATCCGTCACACTGCCGCTACCCTTGAGTTATACGTATAACCATTTAATCGACTGTCTGTTCGTGTCGACCGCACGACCGAACATTGACACCACTCTCTACGACCGAGGAGCAGGACCCATGAGAGACGCATCCGTGGGAGAGCCCACAGGCCCGAGCAAACACAGCTACGACGTCGTCATCGTCGGCAGCGGAATGGGCGGTGGCACACTCGCCTACGCGCTCGCGGACTCGGGAGTCGATGTGCTTCTGATCGAGCGCGGCGACTTCCTGCCGCAGGAAAAGCAGAACTGGAGCCCTCAGGAGGTCTTCGAGGGACACCGGTACGCGAACGCCGAGCAGTGGTACGACACCGAGGGCAGACCGTTCAGCCCCGGCACGTACTACTACGTTGGCGGGAACACCAAACTCTACGGCTCCTCGCTGGTGCGGTTCCGCCGGGAAGACTTCCAGTCGACGCAGCACGAGGCCGGCGAATCACCCGAGTGGCCCTTCTCGTACGACGACTTCGCCCCGTATTACGCACGCGCAGAACAGGTGTACCGGGTCCACGGCGACCATACCGACGACCCGACCCTGCCCCGCGACGAACCGTTCCCCTACCCGGCGATCGGACACGAACCGCCGGTGCAGGAGGCCGCCGACGCCCTGCGCCGCCTCGGCTACACCCCGTCGAACATTCCGCTGGGCATCGACCTGCGCGAGGGCGGCGGCTGCATTCGATGTCGAACCTGCGACGGGTTCCCCTGTCGCGTGCTTGCCAAGTCCGATGCCGACGTGCGGTGCGTGCGTCCCGCCGTGGCCTCCGGCACGGTGGAACTGCTGACCAACGCCTACGTCGAACAGGTCCTGACCGACGACACCGGCAAGCAGGCCACCGGAGTTCGGCTGCGGCACCGCGGGACCGAACTCGTCGTCGAGGCAGCCACGGTGGTGGTCTCGTGCGGCGCCGTCAACTCCGCGGCGCTGCTGCTGCGGTCGGCGAACCCCGCGCACCCGGACGGTCTCGCCAACTCCTCCGGCATGGTCGGACGAAACTACATGGTGCACAACAACTCCATCATGGTCGGCATCAACCCGCTGAAGAAGAACACCGCCGAGTTCCAGAAGACGCTGTACCTCAACGATTTCTACACTCACGGCACCGCGGACCACCCCTACCCGCTCGGGCACGTGCAGCTGATCGGGAAACTGCAGGGCGAGATGATCAAGGGCCAACGGCCGCTGATCCCCAAGTGGGCACTGAGCCAGGCGACGGCCCGCAGCATCGACTGGTGGCTGTTCACCGAGGACCTACCCGATCCGGACAACCGCGTCACCCTCACCGCCGACGGCAACATCCAGATCGCGTGGACCCCCAACAACACGCGCGCCCACGAGGTCCTGGTCCGCGAGATGCGCAAGATCCTCCGCAAGATCGGGTACCCGTTCGTCTTCAGCGAGGGCACCGGCATCGAGGTGAACTCCCACCAGGCCGGCACCGTCCGCGCCGGAACCGACCCCACGACCTCCGTGCTCGACGCCGACTGCCGCGCCCACGACGTGCACAACCTCTACGTCGTCGACTCGTCCTTCTTCCCGTCCCTGCCCGTGATGAACCCCGCCCTGTCCATCGCGGCCAACGCCTTCCGCGTCGCCGAGGCGATCACCGCACAGCACCGCACGACCGCAGGCCGGACCTCCCCGGCCGAACCCACGTCCGTCTGACACCGTCACCGAAAGCTAGGAACACCGACATGACAACACAGCAACTCACCGGCGGACAGATGGTCGTCGACTTCCTGATCCGCGAGGGAGTCGAGAAGGTCTTCGCGATCCCCGGCCACGGCAACACCGCACTCCTCGACGCGTTCGTCGACCGCGCCGACGAGATCGAACTGGTCCCCGCCATGCACGAGCAGGGCGCCGCCCACATGGCCGACGGCTACTACCGGGCCTCGGGCAAGATCGCCGCGATCTGTACCTCCATCGGCCCGGGCGCCACCAACACCCTCACCGGGTTGGCGACCGCGTTCGCCGACTCGATGCCGATGCTCCTGATCACCGGCGCCGTGCACACCTACATGGAGAACCGGGGTGTACTGCAGGAGATCGACCGCCCGCACGGCAACAACTTCCCCCGCATGGTCGAACCGGTCGTCAAGCGCTGGTGGCAGCCCAGCCGCCTCGAACAGCTTCCGGTGGCGCTCGCCCAGGCGTTCAACACCATGCACGAGGGCCGGCGCGGACCCGTGCTCGTCGACATCCCGCAGGACCTGCAGGCCGAATACGGCGACTACACCCCCGACACCGGCACCCGCAGGCCCGCCGCCCGCGCAACCGGTGACCCGGCCGTGATCGCCGAGGCCGCCCACCTGCTCGCCGGCGCGAAGCGTCCGGTCATCGTCGCCGGCGGCGGCGTCATCCACGCCGAGGCCGCCGCCGAACTGATGGCCGTCGCCGAGCACCTCGGGGCACCGGTCACGCACTCGTTCCAGGGCAAGGGCGCCTTCCCCGCCGACCACGACCTCTACGCCTGGCCGTGCGGCGACATGGGTTCGATCCCGGGCAACGGCGTCACCCGCACCGCCGACGTGATCCTCGCCGTCGGCTGCCGGTTCAGCGACCGCATCACCTCCTCGTACCGCCCCGGCGTCACGTTCGACATCCCGAACACCAAACTGGTGCAGATCGACATCGACGGATTCGAGATCGGCCGCAACTACCCGGTCGAGGTCGGTGTCGTCGGCGACGCGAAAACCTCCCTGCAGTCCCTACAGAACGCCCTCACCGACCTCGGGCCCGGCCGCGACTACCGCAGCACCGACTACTTCGCGGAACTGCAGGACCTCAAGGCGCAGTGGGACGAGCACCTGCGGCCGATGCGGACCACCGACTACCTGCCCATGACCAACTCGCGGGCCATGGTCGAGATCCGCAAGGCCCTGCCCCGCGAGGGCATCCTCGTCACCGACTCGTCCAACCCCGCCAACCAGGCATTCAACGAGTTCCCGATCTACGGCCCGAAGACCAACATCGTCGCCGGCGGATTCTCCGGCATCGGATTCGGCGTGCCCGCCGCGATCGGCGCGCAGATCGGCGCCCCCGACACCCCCGTCCTGGCGATGGTCGGCGACGGCAGCTTCCTGCAGACCGGCACCGAAATCGCGACCGCCGCCATGCTCGGCGTGCCGCTGGTGATCGTCGTCCTCAACAACGGCGGCTGGGAAGCGATCAAGGACCTGCAGATCAGCCTGTTCGGTGAGGAACGCGAAATCATCTCCGGATGGAAGAACGTCGACGGAACACCGTATTTCGCCGACATCACCCGGTTCGCCCAGTCGCTCGGCTGCAGCGCCGAACGCGTCGAGGACCCGGAGAAGCTGGCCGACGCGATCGAGCGGGCGTTCGCGACACCGGGCCCGGTGATCATCGAGGCGATGAGCGCGCACGAACTGCCCTGGACCGAGATGCACCCCACCGGCTGGTGGGACATCACCGTTCCCGCCTACCACGGCGAGGTCCGCGACGACTACGTCGCTCAGCGCGGATTCTGATCGGGGACCGACATGGGAAAGATCAAACTCGGCCTGAACCTCGAGTTCGCCCGCTTCGAGAACGGCTCCTTCGACTGGGCCATGGACCAGGCCGCCGAGATCGGCTACAAGTACGTCGAACCGATGGTCTACTGGGGCCGCGAACTGCTGAGCACCGCCGGGTACTTCCACACCCGGTCGATGCTCGACGACCCGCTGATCATCCGGGACGCCGCCGAATCCCGGGGGCTGTCCATCTCGTCGCTGTCCAGCCACGCCCCGCTGGCGAAACCGGACGTGTCGGTCGACTACCTCAAGCAGTCGATCCGCTACGCCGCCGAGGTCGGGTCTCCGATGATCATGGTCGACGACGGCCCGCTGCCGACGTGGACCACCGAGGCGGAGAACTACACGCTGATGCGGTACACCCTGCAGGAGGCCGCGAAGGTCGCCGAACCGCGCGGCATCAAGATCGCGATCGAGACGCACGGCGAATACACCGCCACCCCGGAACGGCTCGAGAAGATCATGAACCTGATCGACAGCCCCGCCCTGACGATCAACCTCGACACCGGCAACAGCTACCTCAGCGAGAACGACCCGCACGAATGGCTCGAGCAGATCATCGGGGACGTCACCCACCTGCACGCCAAGGACATCGGCATCGACGACGCGAAACGGCTGCGCGGCAAGGTCCGCGGCATGCTCGGCTGCGCCTGCGGCGACGGCGTCATCGACTGGGAACGGATCGTGAAAACCCTCCACCAGGCCGACCACGACGTCGTCCTGTCCGTCGAATGCGGTGGCCTCGACGCCGCGAAGAAGAGCTACACCTACCTCACAGATCTGATCACCCGCATCCAGGCCGGCTGACAACGGCGTCACCGGTCCCGCAGGTGATCCCCACGACACGCTGGATCCTGAACCGACATTCGAGTCTCCGGTGCGTCGTGCCCACAGCGTGCCGCCCGACACCCCGTGTGCCGGGCGGCACGCTTCACCCCTACCAGGTGGTCGCGCGCAACGCCCTGGGCAAACTCGTTCTCCTCGACCGGAGTGAGGACGACGATGACGTCGATGTCGCCAGGGCGAGCTGACACCCGGGAGAACAGCACGGTCCGGCCGATAGGCTGGGCTCGACAACCGTGCGACGGAGAGGATCGGCATTCGTGACCACGATGCACGACGTCGCCCGAGCGGCAGGCGTGTCCCAGGCGGCGGTCTCGTACGCGTACAACCAGCCCCACAAGCTGTCCGCAGCGCGGCGCGCCCACATCTTCCAGGTGGCCGCGGAACTCGGCTACGCCGGCCCCAACCCTGCGGGCCGCAACCTCCGCACCGGGCAGGTCGGTGCACTGGGGCTGATGATCACCGACTCGTTGCGCTACGCCTTCGACGATCCGGCCACCTCACAATTGCTCAAGGGCATATCGGAGGTCGGTGAACTGGCCGAGGTCGCACTGACGCTGCTTCCCTGCCCACTCGAGTCCACGCGGGTTGCCGAGGGTTCCGGTGTGCTGGTGCGCGGCGCCGTGGACGGCTTCCTCGCGTACGCGATGCCGGACGGCCATCCCGGGATGCAGACAGCGATGAGCCGGCGGCTGCCGATCGTGGTGATCGACGGCCACAATCCGGGCGGGCTGCCGCGGGTCGGAATCCAGGATCGACAGGCCGCAAAGGAGATCGCGGAGCACGTGCTCTCCCTCGGACACCGGCACGTCGGGTTTCTCGTCGACCGCCTCGTTCCCGACGGCAAGGGCGGGCGCGTCGACCCCGCCCGCATCCGGGCCGCCCGCGACCACGTGATGAAAGAACGCCTCGCCGGATACGCGTCCGCATGCCGGAAACACAAGGTGCCGTGGTCGTCCGCCGTGGTCGTCGAGGCAGGCGGATTCGACTACGAGTTGTCCCGCACCGCCGTCGAGACTCTGCTCGACGCCGGACCCGTGACCGCAGTGATTGCCGCCTCCGACCTGCTGGCCCTCGCAGCGATCGACGTCGCCCGGGAACGCGGCCTCCGGGTGCCGAAGGATCTGTCGGTGGTCGGCTTCGACGACATTCCCGCAGCCCGCGCCGCCGGCCTCACGACGGTCCGGCAACCCCTCGTCGACAAGGGCCGCGAGGCCGCACAACTGCTGCTCGACATCATCGGCGGCGGATCCGGACGCGAGATCACGCTGCCCACCGAACTCGTCGTCCGCGAGAGCACCGGTCCCGCGCCCGCCGATCGGTGAGTCACCCTGCTGCGCCGCGTAGTTCGGGATTGCCGTCGACGATGGAGTAGAGCGCCTCGGTGATCGCCTTGACCCGTGCAAGTCGGGTCAGTTCCCGCGGCACGACCAGCCAGTAGGTGCGGTGGGCGATGAAGTCGTCGGTGAGGATCGGCACGAGATCGTCGTCGAGCGCCCCGATGTAACTCGGCAGTGGCGCGATCCCGACGCCGTGCTTCACGGCCTGGTAGTGGCCGGCGATGTTGTTGGTCTGGATCTGCGCCTGGAAATCCGGAATCAGCGCGTCGAGGATGCGCAGCGGTTCGACGTCGAGGAACGCGTCCACGTACCAGATCAGCGTGTGATGGCGCAGATCCTCGAGTGCCGTGATGGGGTCGTGCTCGCTCAGGTAGCGCCGTGACGCGTACAGGCGGAGGTCGTACTCCGCCAGTTTGCGGACCACCACGGACCGCGGCGACGGGCGTTCGAGGGTGACGGCGATGTCGAAGTCGCGCCCGGTCAGCAGGTCGTGGGTGGTCGAGGTGACCAGTTCCGTGAACAGATCGGGGTGCTCGGACCGCACCGCCGCAAGACCCGGCACCAGCACGAACGACCCGAAACCGTCGGGCGTGATGATCCGGACGGTGCCGGTGAGCCCGCCCCGCGACGACGTCTCGTCGAGTGCGGCGAGTACCGCGGTCTCCACCGCTTCCGCGTGGGGAACCAGCCGCCTGCCCGCTTCGGTGAGCTGCCATCCCGACACCCCGCGGTCGAAAAGCCTGGTGCCGGTGTCTTTCTCGAGACGGGTGATTCTCCGCGAGACGGTCGTGTGATCGACGCCGAGTCGCTTCGCCGCGTCGGCGAGGCGACCGGTCCTCGACAACTCCAGGAGGTAACGCATGTTGTCTGCGGTAAACATCGCCCTCACCCTCGTGCAAATGTGCAGTCCGAAGTGCCATTTTACTCGTTGACGCAGGCATTGTTGCCCAGCAGACTCGTGGTCACCCCACCTTTCCAGGAGTACATCCCATGGCCGTCATCTCCCATTGGTTCGACAACAAGACGTTCCCCGGCACCAGCGGTAACACCGCCCCCGTCACCAACCCCGCCACCGGTGCCGTCACCGGACAGGTCGCCCTCGCCAGCATCGAAGACGCCCGCGCCGTCATCGACGCCGCCGCCGCCGCCTTCCCCGCGTGGCGCGACACCTCCCTCGCCAAGCGCACCCAGATCATCTTCAAGTTCCGGGAACTGCTCAACGAGCGCAAGGGTGAACTCGCCGAGATCATCACCTCCGANCACGGCAAGGTCGTCTCCGACGCNCTCGGTGAGGTCTCCCGCGGCCAGGAGGTCGTCGAATTCGCCTGCGGCATCGCGCACCTCCTCAAGGGCGGCATGACGGAGAACGCGTCCACCAACGTCGACGTCTCTTCCCTCCGCCAACCCGTCGGCCCCGTCGCCATCATCTCCCCGTTCAACTTCCCCGCGATGGTTCCGATGTGGTTCTTCCCCATCGCCATCGCCGCCGGCAACACCGTCGTGCTGAAGCCCTCCGAGAAGGACCCCAGCGCCGCGATCTGGATGGCCGAACTGTGGGCCGAAGCGGGACTGCCCGCCGGCGTGTTCAACGTGCTGCAGGGCGACAAGACCTCCGTCGACGAACTCCTCACCAACCCCGCGATCAAGGCCATCTCCTTCGTCGGGTCCACCCCCATCGCGCAGTACGTGTACGCCACCGGCACCGCCCACGGCAAACGCGTGCAGGCGTTGGGTGGCGCGAAGAACCACGCCATCGTCCTCCCCGACGCCGACCTCGACCTGGCCGCCGACGCCATGGTCAACGCCGGCTTCGGATCCGCCGGTGAACGCTGCATGGCGATCTCCGCGCTGGTTGCGGTCGGGGACATCGCCGACGAACTNGTCGCGAAGATCACCGAACGCACCAACACGCTCAAGATCGGTGACGGCACCAAAGATTCCGACATGGGACCGCTGGTGACGAAGGTGCACCGCGACAAGGTCGCCTCCTACATCGACGCCGGCGAGGCCGCCGGTGCGACGATCGTCGTGGACGGGCGCACCGTGCAGCCCGACGGTGGCGCGGACGGGTTCTGGCTCGGACCGACCCTCATCGACCACATCACCACCGACATGAGTGTGTACACCGACGAGATCTTCGGACCCGTCCTCTCCGTCATCCGCGTCGACTCCTACGACGAGGCCCTCGAACTGGTCAACTCCAGCCCGTTCGGCAACGGCACCGCCATC